>JBBIKO010000068.1:0-8338 GCA_037445415.1 Bacteroidota bacterium | reverse complement strand
TTTTTATATACGATTGAAGTTAAAGTTTTATCGTCTCCACCCATGTTTACAGTTAGTCCGTATGGTTTATCGGCAGGGATATTAATTTGAGCATCGCCAGCTTTACCAGTAAATTGTTCCAAGATGGTAATAGCTTGATGAACGCCGGTAGCACCCACAGGATGTCCCCAACCAATAAGTCCGCCAGTTGTATTGAAAGGGATACGACCATTTCGCGAAGTGTGTCCCTCAAGAATAAAATCGGCACCTTTGCCATAAGGAGCTAATCCCATAGCTTCAACTGCCATAATTCCGGCAATAGAAAAACAATCATGGCATTCTACTGTTGCAATTTGGTCAATTGAAACATTAGCCATTTTGAGAGCCTTTTCAACGGCTACTTTTGTTGTTGTAAGTTGAGTTGGTTCTATTGGTGGTTTTGTAATATCTTCAATAGCTTGACCAATACCAATAATTTCAACTGCATCGGAATATGATTTTTGTATTTTATTTAATCCTTCTTCCGAAACAACAAGTAAAGCCGAAGCTCCATCGGATACTTTTGAGCAATCATAAACTGTAATATTTTCGAGAAATACTTTAGGATTTGGTTCAACTATAGCAACAGCTTCTGGGTCGGACATTGTATTATGATATTCTTGTGCTGTAGGGCAAAGTCTAGCGTTTTCGATAGCATTTTTATACCAACGAGCCATGGCTTTGCGTGTCTTTTCTCGACCAAATTTTTCAAAATATTTACCAGCTCTTTTGCTAAATTGACCAGGGAAGAAATGAGCATGTCCGTTTTTACGGTCTTTACTCCAACCAGCACAAGCTAATATATCGGCACCGTAAACGGCTTTAACTGTATTTTGTACTTCCACTCCTAATACTAGTACTACGTCAGCTGTTTCGGCAAGTATGGAACGAACAGCAGTGGCTATGGCTAATCCACCAGAACCACAAGCTCCCTCTACTCTAACAACCGGAATATAACGAAGTTTTTCGTCAATTAGTGGTATAAACGCCGCTAAATTGGCCTGATTATTATAACGAGCTGCAATAAAATTGCTTATTACAGCCTCGTCTATTAGCGAAGCATCGCCTATCTGTTTAACAACACCTTTTCCGGCTTCAGTTATATATTCTTCTAATCCTGGTCTTTCTTTTTTAGGATTAAATTCTTTTCTTCCTGTTCCAAATGAAATAGTATTGTAACCGGCTGTTATAAATACTCGTTTTTTTAATTTTTTCATACAATTAAAATTTTAAGTTAATTAAAATAATTATTAATTGGACCGTAAGCATGGAAGAATCCTGTTGTTAAAACTTTATTTACATCTTCATCGCATTTTGCAACGCCAGAGCTTATCAGATATTTTCCTATTGCTTTAGATTTTGACCCATAAGCTTGTGCAAGTTTTGCTCCTAATGTGTTCATTTGTTTTATTTGGGCGAACATTTGTGCTAATTGTTCTTCTTTATTTTTTGCTGTGATGACTGTTTTCCATGCTACACTATTCAAAGGTTTTTCGCCCAACTTGTTATCTGCTTCGGCTTGAAATGTTTCTATTGGAATATATTCTTTTTTGTAAATATCATAAATAGCTATAATCTTTCCTTTTTCGTATTTCAAAAATCCATCTTTTTGCGACCCTTCTGAATATTGTCCTCCTTTTATTCCAATTTCGAGCATCTTATTTAATAATAAACAAGAAATATTATCATTTGGTAAGTGTTTATTCATTACACTCATAATGTATGAACAAACATCTATTCCTACATAGTCAATAAGTTGATAAATTCCCATTGGACGAACGAGATATTCCTGACTTGCTTTATTTATCATGTAAACAGCTTGAACAAATCCATGTTCTTTTTCTAATTGTTCTACTTCAGATGCAGCATGAATAATATCACGCATAAAATGTCCGTTACCTATAAAACCAACCACATCGTTAGATTCAACAATGATTTTATTAAGTTTTTTTGCTAAATGTAATGAGAATTCCTTTATTTCTGGTAATGTGTTTTTAGCTTCAATGAGTTCAACAAGTTTTTGTACAGCAGGTGGATTATAGAAGTGATATCCTATAATTTTGCCATTTAAACCAGCTTTTTCATTTAAGAATTGAATTGGAATGGACGATGTATTGGTAAAAAACCATGGGTTATTAGGATTGTTTTCATTTATCTTTTTAAATACAGTAACTTTAAGTTCAGGGTCTTCTTTAATAGCTTCGAAAATACAGTTGGCATTGTATGCAGCTTCTAATAAGGTAGTTGGTCTGATAATAGACATAACATGGTTTATATATTCTTCTATTATCTGACTATTATAAACCAGATCGGATCTATCTTTATAGATATCTCTTAACCAGTTGATCTTTTTTTCAGCTATTTTTAATACTTGACTTCTGACATATTTAAGAAGACCAGATAAAGCTTCTTCGGAAACATCTATGGCATAAATTAAAAATGTTTTTCCTTTATTTTCAGGAACTAAATTCAAGTCAGCAGCTTCTACGGCGTTGAGTAGAAGAATTCCGCTGCCCATTTTTCCTGCTGCACCAAGCACAGCTACTTTTTGCATACGTTCGTTGTAGTTCATATATTTAAGTTTTAATAATGTTTACCAATTAGGTTTGCGTTTTTCTAAAAAGGCTTTCATCCCTTCGGCTCCTTCATTTCCAAATAAAGAGGCAAAAGCTTTTAATTCCATTTCGCAACCTTCTTCAAAAGAAGTATTTAAACCTTTGCGAGTAACTTCTTTAACTAATTTTACAGATTTTGGACCTTTTGAAATTATTTTATTAGCGATGGCTAATGATTCTTCTAATAACTTGTCTGGCTCAACTACTTTTTGAACTATTCCAATACGATAAGCTTCGTTTGCGTCAATAGTTTCAGCTGTTAACAATAAAAATAAGGCATTCCCTAAGCCAATTAAGCGAGGTAATCTTTGTGTGCCTGCATAACCTGGTGTTAGTCCCAAATTAACTTCGGGTTGTCCGAATTTTGCATTACTTGAAGCAATACGAAAGTCGCACGATAAAGCTAATTCACAACCTCCACCTAATGCAAATCCGTTTACAACAGCTATAAATATTTTTGGCATTTGCTCTAATCTTGCAAAAGTATCTTGTCCAATTTTACCAAATTTATATCCTTCTTCATTATTTTTGTTGACCATTTCCGAAATATCGGCACCAGCTACAAAAGCTTTTCCTTGTCCTGTTATTAAAATTACTTTTTTGTTCATATTTTTTTATTAAAAAATTGATTAAACTCAGCAAAAAAATCTGAATTTAAAGCATTTAAGGCACTAGGGCGATTCATTGTAACAATAGATATAGCATCTTTATATTCAACTATAAAATTTTTGAATTCCATAATAATGTTGTTATTTTGTTTATACAAATATATAGTAAAGTTTTTAAATAATATTCACTAAAAAACATATAACGAACGCTCAAATTTATTTGGATAAATAAAGAAAAAAATAAATAGTGCCCGGAACAGGGCTCGAACCTGCACATCCTTGCGAATACTAGTCCCTGAAACTAGCGCGTCTGCCAATTCCGCCATCCGGGCTACAATTTGTTGCAAAACTACAAATTTTCTACTATAAAATTTGTCATCTTAAGAAATAAATGATAACGTGTGTTTTTACCTGTGTATATTCCGTGATTTGAGTTAGGGTAAAACATAACTTCAAAATTTTTATTATTTTCTACAAGTTTTTTTACCAATTCAACGGTATTTTGAAAATGTACATTATCGTCGGCAGTACGGTGTATAAGCAAATACTTTCCTTTAATTTTTTTTACGTGGTTTATGGGTGAATTGTCATCGTAACCAGAAGGGTTATCTTGAGGCAAACCGTTGTACCTCTCTGTGTATATAGTATCATAATATCGCCAGTTGGTAACAGGAGCAACTGCAATAGCCAACTTAAACACATCATTTCCTTTTGCCAAACACAATGTTGATAAATACCCACCGTAACTCCAGCCCCATAATCCAATCTTTGAAGTATCTACAAAAGAAAATTGTGCTAATGCTTTTGCTGCTGCAATTTGGTCTATTGTTTCTAATTTTCCTAAATTTTTGTAAGTACATTTTTTAAAATTTGCACCGCGTGCACCTGTTCCTCTATTGTCAACAGCCACTACAATAATTTCTTTAGAAGCCAAGTGTTGATACCATAAATCATTATATTCCCACTTATTTAATACTTCTTGCGAGCCTGGACCACCGTATATGCAAAACATTACAGGATATTTTTTGTTTGGTTGCATATTTAAGGGCTTTATCATCCACGCATTTAATTCAACTCCTTCGGAAGTATTTAAAACAAAAAATTCTTTTTTCGATAAACTGACTTGTGATAATTTTTCTTTTAAATTGTCGTTATTTTCAAGAACTCTTATTTGTTTTCCTTTATTATCTTTGAGTATATATGTTGTGGGTGTTGTTGTATTGGAATATTCATCTATAAAATATTTGTAATTACTTGTAAATGTAGCTACGTGATAGCCTTCTATATTTGTAAGTTTTGTTTTTTCATTTGTTTTAAGATTTATTGAATATATATGACGTTCTAATGGCGATACTTCAGTAGATGTAAAATACAAAATATTGTTTATATTATCGTATCCGTTTAATTTAGTAATTTCCCAATTTCCCTTTGTAATTTGGTTTATTAAATTACCGTTATAATCGTATTGATAAATATGGTTATATCCACATTTGTCGCTTGTAATGAAGTAACTTTTGCCATCTTCGGCGAAAAATATTTCTGGAACTTCAATATATGTATTTGATTTTTCGGTGTAAATTACCTGACTTTGACCATTTTCGGCATTTATTAAATACAGTTGCATAGTATTTTGCAATCGATTCATCTTCATTGCCATTAATGTGTTAGGTAATTTTGTCCAATAAATTCTCGGGATGTAAAAGTCAGTATCGTTGCCAAGTGGAATAAAGAAAATTGTTTTATTTGTTGCTAATTGGTATATATTTAAATAAACATTGCTGTTTTTTTCTCCTGCTTTGGGGTATTTATAGCGATATTCTTCGGGATACAAGCCCTTGTAAATTGTCATCGAAAAATCTTTTACTTTAGATTCGTCGAAACGCAAGTATGCAATATATTTATTGTCGGGCGACCATTCGTAAGCACGCGAAAAACTAAACTCTTCTTCGTAAACCCAATCGGGAATACCATTTATAATTTTATTAATTTCACCGTCGTGTGTTATGGCTATTTCCTGTTCTGTTTCTGTGTTTTTATAATATAAATTATTATTGAATACATAAGCAACATGTTTACCATCTGGTGATAAAGTAGGCTCATTTACTTTGTTTTCTGAAACAGTTATTAGTTTTTTTAAATCTAAGTTCCATGAGTAACATTTACTTTTTGAAGAATGTCTGTATATTTTTTCTTTTTCGGTTACAATCAATATTGACTTTTCGTTATCTGAAAAAGCATAATCTTCTATTTTTGATGGTTTTAGATTGTTTTTAATTTCAGAAAGTGAAAATATTTTTCTAACCTCTTTTCCTGTTTTAAAGTTATATTCTACAATAGCTTCTGATTTATCGAGCAAAGTGTAAGTTTCACCATTTTTTAGTGAACGAATATCGTTCAAGCTTGCAGGATAAAATTTATATGTCAACCAGACATCTTCTAACGAAATTTGTTGTGCATATAAATTCAAATAAATTAGTGATAATAAAACAAATACATTAATTTTCATAAATCAAAATTTTTGTGTAAAGATTAAAATTTTTTTAAAGTCTTACAAGTATGTTTTTGTTTAATATACTTTTTGTAATTTTGAGGCTTTAAAATGGATTGGGATGAATGAAATAATTTTTTTTGGATCTTTTTTGTTTATTGTTTTGTTTATACTTTTTATAGATTTAGGAATTTTTGATAAACATAGTCATGTTGTAGGTTTTCGTGAAGCATTTATTTGGACAAGCATTTGGATTAGTTTAGCTATTGGTTTCTTCTTTTTTATACGCTTTAAAGGAGAATTATTGCATGGAATAGATTCGTTAGAAAAACTTAAAGAATTAATTGTTTTGTATGGTCATCCAATAAATTTAGAAAATCTAAGTTTTAAAGAAGCAATAAATGCTTACAACTCAAATTTAGCACTCGAATACATTACTGGCTATTTAATAGAATATACTCTTTCTATAGACAATGTTTTTGTTATTTTGATGATATTTTATAGCTTTAATGTTCACGAAATGCACTATAAACGTGTTCTTTTTTGGGGAATATTGGGTGCAATTGTTTTCCGATTTGTTTTTATTTTTCTTAGTTCATCGCTTATTCAACATTTTAGTTGGACATTTTATTTGTTTGGTGCAATTTTGATTTATTCTGGTGTAAAAATGTTTTTAGAAAGAAATAAAAAGGAAAAAATAAATACTCAGAATCATCCTGTAGTAAAATTTATTTCAAAGTATATGAAAGTATATCCACGATTTGTGGGAGAAAATTTTTTTGTCAGAAAAGATAAAGTACTTTATGTTACGCCGTTGTTTATTGTTCTTATGATGGTTGAGTTTAGTGATGTAATTTTTGCAATAGATTCGGTACCAGCTATTTTTTCGGTAACAAAAGACCCATATATTGTATTTTTCTCCAATGTTTTTGCAATTTTAGGATTACGCTCTTTATTTTTCTTTGTTGCGCATATTATAAAGTTTTTCCGCTTTCTTAAAATTGGTATATCTATTTTACTAACTTTTATTGGCTTTAAATTAATTTTTCACGATTGGTTAAAAGAAATTGGTTTTACTACAACTCATTCACTCTATATGATTTTATTTGTACTAGTTGGAAGTATATTAGCATCTATAATTATCCCTGAAAGAAAGGAAAAAGAAAGTTAATGCACTATGTAACTTATATCATTTTTCGCTTTTTTGTAGAATTATTTAGAATTATTCCCTTTTCATTAATTTACTTTATTTCTGATTTTGTTGCTATTTTATTGTGTTATTTTGTAAAATATCGTTACAATATTATTATTCAAAACTTAAAAAATTCATTTCCCGACAAAGGAAATAATGAAATAAAAAAGATGATTTTTCCAATCTATAGAAATATTGCCGATATTCTTGTTGAAACTATAAAAGGTTTTACAATAAATGCAAAAACTTTACAAAAAAGAATTAAAACAGTGAATGTAGAAATTATGCATGAATTATACGATAAATATTATGGGATAATAGGAACTCTTGGACATTATGGAAATTGGGAGTGGGCCGGATTGTTGGCTGGTTTAAAACTTAAACAAAAAACAGTTGCTCTTTATAAACCTTTATCTAATAAATATTTAGACAAATATATTCGTAATAATCGTAGCAGATTTGGTATAGAACTTTGTCCAATATACATTACTGCTAGTATTTTTGAAAAATACGAAAACAAGAAAGTTTTTTATGCATTAATAGCAGATCAAAGTCCATCAAATATTTATAAAGCTATTTGGGTAAAATTTTTTAATCAGGATACAGCTTGTTTGCAAGGACCTGAGAAATATGCACGAAAATTTAACATGCCTGTTGTTTATGTTTACATAGAACGAGTAAAACGTGGTTATTATAACATAACATTTAATATTTTAACCGAAACTCCTAAACAAACTAATGATGGCGAAATAACTTCGTTATTTATGAGCAAGCTGGAACAATACATTCGTAAAAACCCAACTTATTGGTTGTGGTCGCATAAAAGATGGAAGCACAAAAAGTCTTAAATAATTAGAAAGATTTGTTTACTAAGTGATAAATAATTGCGAGTAAAAAAATATTAAACTCTTCTGAATTCTGAACATATAATTCCAGCAGCTACAGCTACGTTTAAAGAATCTATATTCTTATTATTTAGTGGATATGAGGGTATATAAAGTTTATTATTAACAAATTTTTCTAAATTAGTAGATATCCCTTTCCCTTCGTTTCCAAATAGTATAATCCCATTTTTACTAAGTTTGGCTTTATAAATAGATGTGCCTTCTAAGTATGTTCCATAAATAGGAGTAGTTTTATGATGTTTATGTAAAAAGTATTCTAAATTTGTTTCTAAACATTTAGTTTTGGAGATTGCTCCCATTGAGGCTTGTACTACTTTAGTGTTGTAAATGTCGGCACAACCTTTGCCCAAGGCAACATAATCGAAATTAAACCATAAAGCAATACGCAATATAGTACCCACGTTACCAGCATCTTGTATTTCGTCTAATGCTATACCCAGTGAATTCTCAATATCTAAATTAGAAACTTCATCTTTTTTATAAAAAACAGCCACATTCTCACTTGGTGTTTT
>JBBIKO010000067.1:3472-8365 GCA_037445415.1 Bacteroidota bacterium | reverse complement strand
TTGAGGCAGGTGCAGATATAAATGAACCAGTCAATACAGGATCAACACCTATTGCAATTGCTCTATTAGAAGCACATTTCGAAATTGCAGAATATTTAGCCAAAAACAAAGTCGATGTTAATAAACCCGATTTGCTTGGAATGACACCACTAATGTGGGCTGTTAAAGAATCTAATTTTAAAATTGTTCAATTCCTTATTCAATACAAAGCAAATGTTAACGCTATAAATCAAAATGGCAGAGCACTACTAGACTTAGCCACCGACGAAAAAATAATACAATTACTAAAAAAACATGGTGCCAAAACAAGTATTGAAATTTTAAAACAATAAATATGAACAATAACATATCCATACCAAAAGGATGTAGAGATTTTAAACCCGAACAAGTCTATAAAAGAGATTATATATTTAGTACATTAAAACAAATATTTACATTATATGGGTTTGCACCTATTGAAACACCTTCGATGGAACAACTTTCTACTCTGTTAGGCAAATATGGCGAAGAAGGAGATAAATTATTATTTAAAATACTTGATTCAGGCGATTTCACTAAAAATATTTCAGATGCCGATTGGCAAGAGAAAAATTATTCAAAGCTGTCATTAAAAATATGCGAAAAAGGGCTTAGATACGATTTAACTGTTCCATTTGCACGATTTGTAGCAATGCACAGAAATGATATTACTTTCCCTTTCAAACGCTACCAAATTCAACCAGTATGGAGAGCAGATAGACCACAAAAAGGAAGATATCGTGAATTTTATCAATGCGACGTTGATATTATTGGCAACAACTCATTGATGAACGAAATAGAACTATTAATGATCATTAACGATGTTTTTAAAACACTACAACTTAATTATAAAACAATTATAAACAACCGTAAAACCTTACAAGGATTAGCTGATGAATGCCAACTTAATGAACATTCTACAACATTCTTTACAATATTAGATAAATTAGATAAAATTGGATTAGAACAAGTAATAAAAGAATTAAATCAATTACCTATATCAAATCAAAAACTAGAACAACTAAGTAATTTTATCGCTCTACTTAATAACGAAAAAAACAACAAAAACAAAATAGACATAGCTAAAAATTTCATTAGAAATGATATTGGGAACAAAGGTTTAAACGAATTAGAATATTTAATAAACAACACAAACACACTACATTTATTTAAAAATTTGGAATTCAATATTTTATTAGCAAGAGGATTAACTTATTATACAGGAACTATTTTAGAAGTTAAATCCACTGAAGTTTCAATGGGAAGTTTATGCGGTGGTGGTCGTTACGATAACCTTACTGGTATTTTTGGTATGCCAGATGTGTCTGGCGTTGGTATGTCGTTTGGAGCAGACCGCATTTACGACGTTATGGAATCGCTAACTCGTTTCCCAACAAACATTTTACAACCTATTGATGTCTTTTTAGCAAACATTTCGCAAGGATACGAACAATATATCATAAATATTTCAACAGAATTGCGAAAAAACAATATCAAAGTTGATTTATTCCCCGACCCAAATGTTAAACTCAAAAAACAGTTAACAATTGCCAATCAGAAAAATATTTCGTGGGTAATAATTGCAGGAGAAGAAGAAATTAAGAAAGAAATGTATTTAATTAAAAATATGAAAACAGGGGAACAATTTTTGCTAAAATTTAACGAAATAATTAAAAAAATTAAAACTGTATGAAACTTTTACTTCTTATTTCATCAATTGCATTATCAAATATATTATTTACACAAAATATTAAAAACTTAAAATGGCTTACACTTAAAGAAGCTGTTGAACTAAACAAAGCAAAACCAAAAAAAATTCTTATCGATATGTACACCGACTGGTGCGGATGGTGCAAAAAAATGGATGCCGAAACATTCAATCATCCAAACATAGCTGCTTTTATACAAGAATATTTTTATCCTGTAAAATTCAACGCCGAAACAAAAGACACAATCGAATTTAAAAACAAAAAATACACAAATCCCAATATTGGATTACGTTCTACTCATAGCTTAGCTTTAGAACTTATGAACAACAGACCATCTTACCCAACAATTGTTTACCTCGACGAAGAATTAAAGCCTATTAGTGCTGTCCCAGGATTTATGACACCTGCCGATATTGAACCAATATTAGTTTTTTTTGCACGAAATTTTTATAAAATATATCCTTTCGAACAGTTTAAAAAAGATTTTGAAAAAACTTATAGAGATACAACAAAATTTGTTGATAAAATTAAGTGGAAAGACTTCGAAGCAGGGCTTAAATCGAAAAAGAAAAAAATTATTTTCTTTCATTTCGAAGGTTGCATTGATTGCGCAATTTTTAAGAAAACAACACTACAACACGACACTATTGCACAATACATCGAGAAACATTTCGAAATAATACCTTTCGATATTTTATCAACTGATACCATTGTATTCAACAATGTAAAATACTTCAACGAAAAAAAAGAACATCCTTTCCATCAATTAGCTATTTACCTTACTAATGGACAAATACAAATTCCTACAATGATATTTCTTAACGAAGAAAACCAGCTAACATCAGCTGTACCTGGCTTTTTTACTATTCGCTACATGGAGATGCTGTTACATTTCTTCAACAATGAAGTATATAAAACTAATACATGGGAACAATTCACAAAAAAATTCAAATCTAACTTACCTTAAATGAATTTACCAAAAATATTTATAGCTGGCTCAGGAAATCTTGCTTGGCATCTGGCACATGCTTTCTGTCATAATAATATTCACATTTCAGGAATTTGGAGTAAAAACAAAACCAGCCTAAACGAACTCTCTGCAACATTTAATATTCCAGTGTTTAAAGAATACATTTTTTTCGAACAAATAGGAATTTTTTTTCTTTGTGTTAACGATTCATCTATCGAACAAATGGCATCAAAAATTTCGTCAAATAGCATAATTATTCATTGCGCAGGTTCTGTTCATATATCCGAAATTTCTAAATATTCGAAAAATGTAGGAGTTTTTTATCCACTTCAAACTTTAAAAAAAAAGCAACCTGTATGTTTTAAAGATACCCCTATTTTACTCGAGTATTCTAACAATACAGTTAAAGCAATTCTTACAAATATTGCAGAAAAATTGAATTGCAAATATTATTTCTTTACATCAGAACAAAGGTTTACTATTCATATTGCTGCGGTTTTCGCCAACAATTTTTCTAATTTTATGTTCACAATAGCACAAGAATTATTAGAAAATAAAAAAATTGATTTTAGCATTTTAAATAGTTTAATTAAAGAAACAGCTCATAAAGCTATTAGTAATGGATCTTTCAAATCTCAAACTGGACCTTCATTTAGAAATGATTTAATAACAATTGAAAAACATTTGAGCTTATTAAACGATTTACCCAATTTAAAAAATTTTTATAGTTTTGTGTCTAATTATATTTCAAAATACTACCATGAAAAAAATAATATGTTAAATTTTAAAGAAAAACTTACTAGTGTAGAAGCCTTTGTTTTAGATGTAGATGGAGTTTTTTCAGGAAATATTTACTTATCCTCTACTGGTGAACAATGGCGATCTATGAACATAAAAGATGGCTATGCTGTTCAACTTGCTGTAAAGAAAGGCTTTCCCATTGCTATTATCACAGGCGGAGTGTGCGAAGGCATTAAAATTCGTTTTGAAGGTCTTGGCGTAAAAGACATATATTTAGGCTCGAGTAATAAAAACGAAGCATACAATAAATTTATTGAAAAATACAAATTAAATCCCGAACATATTTTATACATGGGCGATGACCTACCCGATTATGAAATTATGAAAAAAGTCGGAGTCCCAGTATGCCCTTCCGATGCTGCAACAGAGATAATAGAAATATCTTGCTATGTTTCAAACTATAAAGGCGGTGAAGGCTGTGTGCGTGATGTAATCGAACAAGTTTTAAAAGCACAAGGAAAATGGTTTAACTCAGATGCTTTTCAGTGGTAAATATTTTTATTTATGAATATTAAACATTTTTTTGAATTAATTCGTTTCAAAAACCTTATCATCATTGCACTTACAATGTATGCAATTCGATTTGGCATTATTTATCCTTTTCTTAGCAAAATAGGTTACTCACTTCAACTTGACGAATTTCAATTTTTTTTACTTGTTTTTGCAACCATTTCGTTGGCAGCCGCAGGTTATGCTATAAACGACTATTTTGACATACGTTCCGATTTGTCGAACCATCCTGAATCGGTTATTGTTGGAACAAAAATATCACGACGTTCAGCATTAACAATAAACAATTTGTTTAATTTTTTAGGCGTAATACTTGGCTTTTATGTTTCGTACCATATAAACCTTACTAAACTTGGGTTTTTGTTTCTTTTCGTTTCTGGAATATTATGGTTTTACTCATCTTACTTTAAAAAAATTTTATTACTAGGAAATGTAGTTGTAGCATCGTTTTCTGCTTTGGTCCCTTTGCTACCAGTTATTTATGAAATTCCACTATTAAACGAAATAATTACAAATGAAAGACCACCTGTTGAAGCTAAAACTATTTCTGTTATATTTTTATTTGCATTAGGATATTCATACTTTGCCTTTTTATTTACTTTAATTCGAGAAATTATTAAAGATATGGAAGATATGCTAGGAGATAAAGAACTGCTGCGAAACACTTTCCCATTAGTTTATGGTATTGAAAAGTCTAAATTATTTGTTTATTCATTATCGTTTATTATTTTATTGAGTATAATTTTAATTTACATATACTTTTTTCAAGATATAACATCAATATTATATTTAACAATTACAATAATTTTTCCTTTAATTTATTTATTACACAAACTACATAGGGCAAAAGCAAAAAAAGAATTTTATAAAATAAGTCAGCATTTA
>JBBIKO010000067.1:0-3383 GCA_037445415.1 Bacteroidota bacterium | reverse complement strand
GTTTAGGGTTTACTATAATTATTTGGTTAAGTTTGTAATTGATGTTGCTTAAAAAACTAAAAAAATACAACTTATTTTTAGGTTCGCAATCACCACGTCGTAAATTATTGATGAAAGGTGCAGGTTTCAATTTTTCGGTTTTACCTCATATAGCAATAAACGAAAATGTTTCAGAAATTGAAGTTGATTATGAAATAGCAATACAAGTTGCCAAAAAAAAAGCAAAATCTTATGATAAATACCTTCAAAACAAACATTCTATCTTAATAACTGCTGATACTATTGTATCTATCAATAACATAATTTTAGGAAAACCTAGCAATTACAACGAAGCTTCGAATATGTTACAACAACTTTCTGGCAATATTCATTATGTTTATACTGGTGTTTGCATAAAAACATTAGAAAAAGAAATTACATTTTACGATAAAACAGAAGTTCATTTCAGAATACTAACATCAGAAGAAATAAATTATTATATAACTAATTACACCCCCTACGATAAAGCAGGTAGTTATGGTGTTCAAGAATGGATTGGTTACGTTGGAATAAAAAAAATAATTGGCTCGTATTTCAATGTTATGGGCTTACCTATGGAAAAATTATATGTAGAATTAGATAATTTAATACAATGAAAAGGTATTTGTTTTTTATTGTTTATTTAGCAACGGTTTTAAGGACTTTAGCCGACGAAGGAATGTGGATTCCTTTACTTTTAGGCGAACATATTATCAAAAAAATGAAAGAAAAAGGCTTTAAGCTAAGCAACGAAGATATTTATAGCATCAATAAAGCAAGTATGAAAGATGCAATTGTATTGTTTGGACGTGGTTGTACAGGCGAATTTATTTCTGACAAAGGGTTGTTGCTAACAAATCATCATTGTGGCTATGGAGCCATTCAACGTTTAAGCTCACTCGAAAAAAACTACCTCGAAGATGGTTATTGGGCTAAGTCGTATAATGAAGATATACCGTGTCAGGGGTTAAACGTTTCACTTCTGGTAAAAATGGAAGATGTAACGAGCGAAATATTAAAAGATATAACACATAATTTAACTGAAACAAAAAGAAATGAAATAATACAAAACGAAATTCAAAGGCTTGTAAACAAATACTCAGAAAACAACCGTTATCGTGTAGAAATTAAACCATTGTATTATGGTAATCAATATTTTATGTATATTTATGAAGTGTTCAAGGATGTACGTTTAGTAGGAACTCCACCATCATCAATTGGCAAATTTGGTGGCGACACCGACAACTGGATGTGGCCACGTCATACTGGCGATTTTTGCTTATTTAGAGTTTATGCTAATAAAAATAACGAACCTGCCGAATACTCGCCCGAAAACATACCCTATAAACCAAAAAAGCATTTTTCAATATCTTTAAAAGGTATAAACGAAGGTGATTTTACAATGGTTTTTGGTTTTCCAGGCTCTACTCAACAATACATACCATCTTATACAGTAAACCTTATTCAAAATGTTGAAAACCCTCACCTAATTAAGCTTCAAGGTTTGCGCCTCGATGTTATAAAAAATGCAATGGATACTAACAGACTTATTCGTATCCAGTACGCAAATAAACAAGCCGGCATTGCAAATTATTGGAAAAAATCTATTGGTGAAAGCGAAGGTCTAAAAAAACTTCAAACATTAAAGAAAAAACAAGAAATGGAGGTAATATTTTCAAACTGGGCTATGATGGACCCTGATAAAAGTTTAATATATGGAAATATTTTACCAGCATATGAAAACGTATATTCTAAAATTATGCCATATGTTTTAATTGAAACTTACTATCTAGATGCTATTTTTGCAATAGAAATAATTGCCTTCTGCTCTAATGTAAACACTTTACTAAATTCGTCTGATACAGAATTTAGCACTGCCCTAAACACATTTATAGATAAATACATTAGTTTTAATAAAAATTACAGCCTTGAAATAGATAAAAATATTTTCAGCAAAATGATGAAGGAATTAACAGAAAATATCGATCCAGAATATACACCTAAAACAATTTTAAAACTACAAAAAAAATATAGAAACAACTGGAACGAAGTTGCTACAAACATTTTCAAAAAATCAGTATTAAAAAATATTTCATCAGTTGAAACACTAAAAACCTTACCATCAAAAAAAGTTAAATCAATTTTAAAAAAAGATCCTTTTTTAAATATATGGCGTGAAACTAGAGCGTATTACAACACCAAAGTTTTACATTTTTTAAAAAACTATCAAACAACAATTGATAGTTTAAATCGTTTGTATATCACTGCTCAAATGGAACTATTTTCTGATAAAGAATTTTATCCAGACGCAAACCTTACATTAAGAGTTTCTTATGGTACAATTTCAGGTTATAAACCTAAAGACGGTGTTGAATATCATTGGAATACTACAATTGATGGCATATTCGAAAAAGAAGATACAACTATTTATGATTATATTGTACCAAGCAAACTTAAAGAAATCTGGTTAAAGAAAGACTTTGGAATATATTCTGTAAATGGGACTATTCCAGTATGCTTTATTGCCAACAATCATACAACTGGTGGTAACAGCGGAAGCCCTGTATTAAATGCTAATGGTGAACTTATTGGCTGTAATTTTGACCGAACTTGGGAAAGCACAATGAGCGATTTGCATTACGATTCAAAGCGTTGTAGAAATATTTGTCTCGACGTTAGATATATCTTATTTATTATAGATAAATTTGCTAACGCTAACCACCTTATAGAAGAAATGACTATTATTCACTAGTTTATATGCGTTTCGATATATTAACAATATTGCCCGAATTGCTATATAGTCCACTCAATCATTCTATTTTAAAAAGAGCCCAAGAAAAAAAAATTATAGAAATTTGCATTCATAATATACGCTATTACAGCCCATATAAACACAAACAAGTTGACGACTACCCTTATGGCGGAAAAGGCGGAATGGTTCTTATGATTGAACCCATTTATAATGCCATTGAACATTTAAAATTGCAAAAAACATACGACGAAATAATTTATACATCGCCCGATGGAGAATTATTTACTCAAAAAATAGCTAATGAATTATCTTTAAAAAAAAATATACTTATTCTTTGCGGTAATTATAAAGGAATAGACTATCGCATAAGAGAACACTTAATTACAAGAGAAATAAGCATTGGCAATTATGTTCTTACAGGCGGAGAACTTGCTGCAGCAGTAATTATTAATTCTGTTGTACGCTTATTACCAAATGCTATAAACGACGAAATGTCTGCACTATCAGATTCGTTTCAAGATAATTTGCTTGCACCACCTGTTTACACTCGACCTGCTGAGTTTAAAGGTTGGAAAGTGCCCGATATACTTCTTTCTGGAAACGAAAAAGAAAT
>JBBIKO010000066.1:273-8395 GCA_037445415.1 Bacteroidota bacterium | reverse complement strand
GCCTTTTATAATTGTAAATTGTATAATAAAAAAAAAAGCTAATTTGATTTTCATGATATTTTTTTGCATCATTTATTTTAGAAGACGCATATTAAATAAAAAAGTTGTTTTATAAAAGTTTGAATTATTTTTTTTTTCAACTTTACAAAAAATTTTCTGTGAAAAATAAAAACTTGTCAGGTTCTTGGTTGATGAATAACAAAAAAACGTTGTTTATTATTATTGTATTAAGTTTTATTCTATATGGAAATACAATAACTCATAAATATAACTTAGACGACGTTTTTGTAATTCACAACAATAAACAAGTTCAGAAAGGAATTAAAGCTATACCAGAAATATTTACAAGCAGATATTATGAAAATCCACAGGCTAAATTTGGTTACCGACCTTTAACAAAAGCAGTTTATGCTATCGAAGTAAGCCTTTTTGGTGTAAATCCACATATTAGCCACTTTATTAATATAATACTTTATGCTTTATTGGCATTTGTCCTATTTTTATGGTTGCGTCGTTTATTTGAATCAGACACAGGAATACTATTTATTTGGACTATATTGTTATTATGGTTTTTTCATCCAATTCATACAGAAGTAGTTGCAAGTTTAAAAAACCGTGAAGAAATTTTGTACTTATTGCTTGTAATATGGGCATCTTTAATGTTTATGAATTTTATCGAAAATGGCAATTTTATTACATTAATATATGCTTTAGTACTTTATTCTTTATCGTATTTGTCTAAACAAAGTGCTATTTCGTTTGTGTTGCTATTGCCTTTCCTTTTTTATTATAAATATTTGCTTTCGTTATCGTTTAATGATCTCTTAAATAGAAAAATTTTATTAAATACCTTATTCATAAGATATCTTATATCAATTGCCAGTTTGTTTTTAATAGGTTTTGTAATGTATAAACTACCATCTTGGATATTGCCACCAGATGAATTAGAATTATATGCCTTTGAAAATCCTCTTAGGTATAATACTTCGCTCGAATCGCGGTTTTCTGTTGCAGCATTAGCTATGATATATTATTTAAGATTATTATTATTTCCTCATCCTTTATTATTTTATTATGGGTTATATACATTGCCCGAAGTAATTATTTCCCATTGGATAGTTTGGTTTTCTGTTATAGTTCATATAATTTTATTTATACTTTTTTTAAAGTTTTGGAAGAAAAATAAGTTTTTGCTATTGGGGTATATTACTTATTTGCTTGCGATTTTTCCTTTTTCAAACTTTATGATGGAAATAAATGGAATTGTAGCTGATAGATTTTTACATGGACCATCAATAGGTTTTACAGTTGTTTTTGCGGCTATATTATTTTCAGTTTTTAAAATACAGTTAAATGAAAGTTCTTTTAAAAATGTTCAAAGTAAAGCTAAATATGTATTCTTTATTGTTTTGACATTGTATGCAATAAAAACTATAAGTCGTAATAATGACTGGAAAGATGAAATGACCCTTTATTTAAGAGACATAAAATACCTCGATAAATCGGTTAAAGCAAACGATATTTTGGCTCAAGTAATAATGGATAGAATAATGCGAAGTAATCCTCTGAATAAGCCTTTAAATGTTTTAAAGCCATCGTTAGATAGTATTATTTTTTATTATAATCGTTCTATTGAATTGTTTCCAGAAAATCCGAAAGCTTTAAATAATATTGCCAATATATACATCAACTTCTATAATCAACCTGATAAAGCTTTAGAACATCTTTTAAAAGCTTATAATTACAAACCAAATAGTTTTGAACTGAATTTTAATTTGGGCAGATGTTACGAAATGCTTAGAAAAGATACTATTGCTATACGTTATTATTTAAAAGCTCTTAATATAAACAAATCGAATCAAATGTTATGGCAAAATGTAATAAACACTTATTTTAAACGTAATATTCTTGATAGTGCAAAATATTATGCAGAAGAAATTAATAAATATGATTCTCTATCGGATGTTGGTTATGCATCGTTAGGATTTTATTATTTTTTAATAAAAGATACTGTTACAGCAGTAAATTATTGGGAAAAGGCTTTTAAACTAAATCCTACAAATTATCAACGTGCATTAAGCTTAGCACAGTATTTTGCATATAAAAAAGATAGTGTGAAAACTCAATATTATCTACAAAAAGCTAAACAATTAAAATCTATAAATCAATAAATTATTTAATATAAAAATCGAGTATCTTTTTATCCTCAATATAACCTTCGATATGATCTCCAATGTTAATCTTTGTAACATCTTGTGGGGTTCCAGTGTATATTAAATCTCCTGTTTTTAAAGTTAAGAATTGCGATAAATAAACAATAATTTTTTCTATACTAAACAACATTTCAGAAGTATATGCTTTTTGTACTATTTCACCATTTATTTGCATAGAAAAAAAGATGTTGTTAACATTGTTAAATTCAGTTTTATTTATTAACGAACTTATTACAGCAGAATTATCGAAAGCCTTAGCCTTTTCCCATGGAAGTCCATTTTTTATGCAGTGTTGTAGAATATCTTTTGCAGTAAAATTTATCCCTAAGGCAACTGCATCATAATAACGATGAGCAAAACGTAGTGAAATATTTTTTCCTACCTTACAAATTCTGAAAACAACCTCTACTTCAGCATGGATATTATTAGAATATGGCGGAATATAAAATGGTTCATTATTTCTTAATAATGCTGTATCAGGTTTAATAAAAAAAATAGGTTCTTCTGGTATTGAGATATTAAATTCTTTAGCGTGCAAAGGATAATTTCGGTCTATGCAAAATATTTTCATTTATTTTGTTGCTTGATGCGAAGATATATTTCGCTAATTACTTTTTTTGTATGCTCTGGGAATTCTGCATTTTGAATCCACCCATAATAACCAGTATCTTTTAAAAAGACACTTGCGACTGTTTGACCTTTATATTTCCCGAAATTAAAAATTTCTTCATTTTTATCGTTATAAATTATATGACCATGTACATCTACATTTCTATGATAATTTGAAAAAGAACTAAGTTCTTTAATATTTTTTGGCAATTCATGATATTTTTCAAGTTGAGCTTTCAATATTTCGTATGTAGCAATGGTATCGGCTTTTGAACTATGTGCATGGTTGAGTTCTTTTTGACAATAAAACTTATATGCTGCGGCTAAATTGCGTTGTTCCATCTTATGGAAAATAACCTGAACATCAACTATACTTCTGTTTTTCAAATTGAAATCTATGTCGCACCTATGAAATTCTTCAACTAAAATAGGGATATCGAATTTAAGTGCATTAAACCCTGCTATATCGGCCCCTTCGAAGTGTTTGTAAATAGTGTGTGCCAATTCTTTGAAGGTGGGTTTGTCTTTAACCATTTCATTTGTTATGTGGTGTATTTTTATAACTTGTGGTGGGATAGAAATTGTAGGATTAATTAGGTATGTGTATATTTTATCTTGTTGATTTGTTTCTATGCGTAAAATTGTAATTTCTACAATTCTGTCTTTAATAACATCTATACCTGTTGTTTCTATGTCGAAGAAGACGATAGGTTTTTTTAACGGTAAATTCATTTTTTTGGCTTTCTTTTAAGATAAACATTTCTTATGAAAACGGTTTGTGTGGGTTGTTCATCTCTTATTGATATTTCTTGCTTGTGTGTTTCGTATGCTACTCCTTTTATCTCAAAAATCCATTCACCTGGGGTAATAGCTATAGTGTATTTACCCTTTTTGCTTGGTTGATAGGTAAATGTTTGATTGGGATTTTTTTTATTGTAAACAGAAATAGTAATTAACGAGTCAACTTGTTTGTAAGGTACAGATTTTAAGCTGTCGCCAACTAAAATGCTTCCGGTAAAAGCAATATTTGTAGGTGGCACATCGTTGAAAATAACACGATAGATGTCTAAACCACCGAGACTTTGTGAGTCAAATTTACTAATGTATCCGTAACGACTATTGCTAGTAAGGGCAATATTGTAATTATCGTAAGTGTCGTTTATAGGGAAACCTATATTTTCAGGTTCTGACCATTTGCCATTTACTAGTTTACTATAAAAAATATCATATCCTCCCATGCTTTTTGGTCCGTTTGATGAGAAATATAATTTAGTGGCATCGGCTGTAATGTAAGGATAATTTTCATCGGCAGGGGTGTTAATAGGTTCCCCTAAATTTATTGCCTGACTCCACGTACCATTTGGTAAGCGAAATGCCATATAGATATCAAATCCACCAAAACTTCCAGGACGGTTTGATGCAAAATAAAGTGTATCGCCTGTAACAGAAAGACTAGCTCCTATTTCTTCGCTTTTTGAGTTAATGGTTGTACCTAAATCTTTAAGTTCTGCAAAATTTCCACTCCTATTTCGTTCAGAATAGAAAATATCGTGAGGATTGCTTGTTCGGTCAACATGTACAAGTAAAATATTTCCGTCTTTACTAATTCCAACTATTTCTTCGTTTTCGTCGGTATTAATTTTTGAGCTTGCAGGGGCTGCCGGAGACCAAACTCCGTTTGTTTTACGACTGAAATAAATCCCTTTTATGAATTGTTGAAAATCGCTTAAATATCTTCTTGATGAAGTAAATACCATAAAATTTTCGTCTTCTGTTATAAATGGTATATAATCGTCTTGAGGAGAATTAATATTTTTACCCAGGTTGATAAATGTTACATTTAAAGGTTTTGATGTTAATTTTTTTGCTGTTTGAATTGTTTCAAAAGAATTATCTATAATAGCAATTTCTTCGGGTTTTAATTTTTTCGATGAAGAATATTTTTTTAAATATTCTTCTGCTTTATCAAAATTGTGTGAGTGAAAGTATGCCATAGCTACATCATATAGTATTGTAGGCGATATGTTTGATTTTAAGCTATCTGATTTTAGTAAATAAGAAAGAGATTGACTTTTATTATAATTTGTTTTTAAATAGCAATATCCAATTCTATAGTTTACTTGTGCATCGTTTTGATATTTTTTATAAGCTTTTAAGTATTGTTTTAATGCAACTTCGTAATTTTCGTCGTCGAAATTAGTGTTAGCATCACTTAATTCATATTGACAAAATGTTTTATTTATGTAAAATAAAAATGCCAAAAATACATATAAATACTTCATATGTAGAAATTATTTTGTTAAGGAAAATGTTTTTTCTATTTCTGATACATACAAAGAACGATCCAAAATATTTAAAGTTTCGGTATATTCCTTATATCCAGTACATTTAATGGATAATAGATATTCACCAGATGGAAGTGCTGCTACAAAGCGATTAAGTGCAAAATTGTACAAATATTTACCAAATATATTTTTATTTTTGTCGTATATTGTTATTTCTGGAATTCCTAAATTTGATTTCCATAACGAAGAATCGTTTTGTTGTTTTAAAAACAAAGTTCCTTTAATAACAGTAACAGGTGCATCCACAGTATTAAATGTTATTTTATAAATATCTGAACCTCCAAAACCTTCTTTTCTAACTGTGCTAATGTAGGCATATCTTTTAGAGGGGGAAATAGCGATAAAGTGTTCGTCGTTGGGACTATTTATAGGGTATCCAAGATTTTGTGGTGTTGTCCACTCGCCTGTGATTTCATTTAAGTGGCTAACAAATATATCGAATCCGCCCATACTGTTGTGTCCACGGCTAACAAAATATAAAACCTTGCCGTCGGGGGATATTTGTGGATACATTTCATCTTCTTGTGTATTTATGACTTCTCCCAATTTTTTTGGTAAACTCCATTGACCATTGGGTAGTGTTTTTATAACGTATATATCGCTTTTGCCGTAAGAGTCGTTTCTAACTGCAGAGAAGTAAATAGTTTTTCCGTCTTCTGTAATGCTTGCTCCTGTTGTGAGTTTATTGCCTAATGTATTAAAAATGTTATTTAATGGGTCGAATTTGAATTTTTTGTTTTTTTGGATAGCAACGTTAATATCACTGTACGATTTTCCAAAATGCCCACATACGTATAAGATTTTTCCATCGTTACTAAGTCCAACTCCTTTTTCTGGGTCGTAAGTATTTATATAAGAAAGAGGTTTTGCCAATGTCCATGAGTTTTTATCTTGATAGCTTATATATAAGTTTTCATCAAACATTTTGGCGCTTTCGTCGAAATGTTTGTCTGAAGTAAAAATTATAAATTCTTCGGTTGATGGAATAAGTGGTAAAAACTCATTAGCTGATGAATTGATGTTTGTTCCAACATTTTCGAAATGTACGTTTACAGGGTTATTAAGTAGTTGAATTGCTGAAAGACACATATCAATGTGCCTTTTTGTTTCAGTAGCTTGTTTGCTATTCGGATTTATTTTTGATAAATATGTGTTAAACATATCAATAGCATCGTTGAATTGGTAATTAGCTTTGTACATTTTACCAATCCAGAAGGTGATGTCTTCGTATGAATTATTAAGTTTAATTAACGGTTCTATATATTTTAACGATTTTTCGATGTTGAAACCTGCTAAAAAATTTGAAACTGCAAATTTATAGGCATAGTCTGTGTTAGACGGAGCTAATTGTAAAAGTTTTTCATATTGCTCGGCTGCCAATTTATAATTTTGGTTAATCCAGTTTTTTTTTGCAAGATTTTCGATATCTTTTATTGCTTGTTCTTGACTTATAATTGAAGCAGGAATAAAGAAAACAAAAAGTATAAAAACAAATATGCAAATAAATGAAATTTTCATATTTTGAATTAAATAATAATAAAAGGCGAAATTAAATATTTAAATGTTTTTTATTCAACATTAATTTTCATTGGCATTATAAGCATAAGCGTATGCTCAATTGTATTATCTTCTTCTGCAGCTAAGATTAGTCCTGCACGTGTTGGGTCTGAAAGTTCTAAAATTACCGAAGAAGATGTATGATTTGAAAGAATATCTAGCAGAAATGATGATTTAAAACCTATTTCCATAGGTGTGCCATCGTAAGAGCAAGCAATTTGTTCCATACCTGAAGTAGATAAATCATAATCTTGTGCACATATTGTAATTTGGTTTGGTGTAATTTGCAAACGAACTAAATTTGTGGCAGGATTAGAGAATATACTTACACGTTTGATGCTATTTAATAGTTCAATACGGTCGACAAGAAGTTTATTTGGATTATCAAGAGGTATTACTGAGTTATATGCAGGGAATACTCCTTCAATTAAACGGCAAATAAGTTTTGTGTCGTTAACGACAAAGTGAGCATTTTGTTTGTCGAATGAAATATTTACAGCAGATTTTTCTTTATCTATAATTGATTTTAGTAAACTTGCCGATTTTTGTGCTAGTATAAATGAGTTTGTAAAATTAACTTCTACGTCAAATCTTTTATAACGTATTAACTTGTGAGCATCGGTTGATACAAAGTTAGTTTCGGTTGGAGTAATATCGAAAAAAATGCCGTTCATAACTTGACGGAGTGGGTCGTTTGCCACTGCAAAAATGGTTTTTTGTACTCCAGATGATAAAGCTTCGTAGCTAATAGTAAAGTTGTTTGAATTGTTTTTTAATATTGGTATTTGTGGAAAATCTTTGTAATCGTAGCCAACAAGCGAATATTTTCCGTTTTGTGTTGTTATTTCAACATTTTGATTTTCTTCGTTAATAGAGAATGTTACTGGTTGTTCGCCAAATTCTTTAAGAATTTCGAGTAATTTTTTTGCATCTATGCATATTTTTCCACTTCCATCTACATTACTTAAATTTATATTAGTAATTATTGTATTAGCGGTATCGGTTGCAGTTAGTTTTAATGTATTATCTTCAATATCAAATAAAATATTGCTAAGAATAGGCAATGTACTTTTGGTTGGTACAACTTTATTAATTTGTTGTAATTTTTCGTATAAATCACTACTCGATACAATAAACATTAACATAAAATTATATTTTAATTATGAATTTGCAAAGTTATAAAAATGCATAAAAATGCAAATAACAGTAAAAAACTATTTTTAAACAAAAATATAATACTTTTCAACAAATTTAATTGTTTGCAATTATTTGGCTTAATTTTTCGAAAAATTCTGGGAACTTTTCGTTAATATCTTTTCGTATTGTACGGAAATATTTTTTTCTTTCTGGATTTTTTTTGCCTGATGGTGCATTGTGTATTTTTTCATAAAGTTTATT
>JBBIKO010000066.1:0-263 GCA_037445415.1 Bacteroidota bacterium | reverse complement strand
ACCAATTCTTCTAAAAGTTCTTGTACTTTTTGTTCTACTTTATCGCCGTGAAACTCAATAGCTAAAAAAGCATCGCTTATAACTTCGTTAGTTAAAAAATCAAGATCTTTTTTTAAATTACGAATACTTGCCATATTTTTTTTATTTTTGTACAAATCTAATAATGTAGTTAAATATTTCCAAATAATGATGTGGGGAATTAGTGTTTTTATAGTTGTTGAATTACTTTTTACTTTGATATGTAAACAATTGTGTATTAAATA
>JBBIKO010000065.1:7173-8507 GCA_037445415.1 Bacteroidota bacterium | reverse complement strand
AAATCAGTAGGAGTTAATATTCATCTCGAATTTGAACAACATCCTAATCTTTATATAGACGAAGACAAGGTTATTACTTTCGATTATTTCTTTGTGCGTAAAGTAATGTTTATGAAATATGCTCAAGGATTTGTTGTATTGCCAGGTGGCTTTGGAACGTTAGACGAATTGTTCGAATCTTTAACATTAATACAAACCAATAAAATAGCACGTTTCCCAATTGTACTTGCAGAAAAAGAATATTGGCAAGGATTACTTAAATGGCTAAAAGAAATAGTATTGCAAGAACAGAACAATATAAGTCCACAAGATTTAGATTTAATATATGTAGCTGAAAATGCCGAAGATGCTGCAAATTATATTCACAATTTCTACAAAGAATATTATCATAAACCAAATTTTTAGCCATGATTTTACACGAACGATACATGCATCGTGCTATAGAGCTTGCACAACAAGGGCTTGGGCATGTTCGTTCTAATCCACTTGTTGGATGTGTTATTGTTCATAATAATCAAATTATAGCTGAAGGTTATCATTATCAATATGGGGGCGATCATGCCGAAATAGTAGCTTTAAAGCAAGTTAAAAACTCAGAATTGCTTAAAGAATCTGTTATGTACGTTACTCTTGAGCCTTGTTCACATTTTGGTAAAACGCCACCATGTGCAAAAAAAATAATTTCAGAGAGAATACCACATGTTGTTATAGCAACAAAAGATCCAAATTCGCTTGTTGATGGCAAAGGAATACAAATGATGGAGCAGGAAGGAATTATTGTTAAAACAGGGGTTTTAGAAAGAGAATATCGTTTTGTAAATAGAAGATTTTTTACTTTTCACGAGAAAAAACGTCCTTATATTATTCTCAAATGGGCACAAAGTGCTGATGGCTTTTTAGCTCCCTTAATTCAAAATGATATACCACAGGTACACTGGATAAGTAATCAAACAAGCAGAACACTTGTTCATAAATGGAGAAGCGAAGAAATGGCAATTCTTGTAGGGACTAATACTGTTATTAAAGATAATCCACAATTAACAGTCAGGTTATGGAAAGGCAAAAATCCATTGAGAATAGTTGTTCAAGGAAGAGAAGTTTCAATACATTCAAGTAATATTTATAATATTCCACCAGATACTATAAGATTTACAACAAATTCTAGTTTAAAACCTATAGAAAATGTAAGAACAATTGTTTTGGAAAAGCAAAATTTCATACAACAAATACTCAATGTTCTATACGAAAAGAATATTATTTCCATTTTAGTAGAAGGTGGTGCTTATACAATCAATCAATTTATATTAAATAATTTATGGGATGAAGCCAGAATT
>JBBIKO010000065.1:0-7163 GCA_037445415.1 Bacteroidota bacterium | reverse complement strand
AAAAGTTAATTTTTACAATGGTGTTAGTGCACCCGAAATTTTTAAACCAAATAAAACAGATTATAGAATAATAGACGATTTCTTAACAATTATATATAATACATAAAAATTAGTATATCAATATCTTAAGCAAATAAGAGATATAAGATTTTAAAAAGCAAAAGTTTAAAAACAAAATAATTTATAACACATTAAAAAACAGCAATTTATATTATTGATAAAAATGAGCATTTTATATAAATATTTGATGTATTTTTGCTTTATAAATCATTAATCATTAACTTATGTCTTTAAGAAGTAAAACCCTTGAGCTAATCCGCAAGAGAGAGCAATATCTTCAAGGCGGAGGCGAAAAAGCCATTGAGAAACAATTATCAATGGGGAAATTAACTGCACGCGAGCGAATTTTGGCTATATTAGATAAAGACTCTTTTCAAGAATACGATTTGTTTGTAGAGCACGAAGCTAGAGATTTCGATATGAGTAGCAAAGTGCTATATGGCGATGGTGTTATTACAGGTACTGGAACAATTTTTGGGTCGCCTGTGTGCATTTTTGCTCAGGATTTCACAGTAGCAGGTGGTTCATTAGGTTTTATGCATGCTCGTAAGATTACAAAAATCATGGATCATGCTCTTAAATTAAGAATACCTCTTATAGGAATAAACGATAGTGGAGGTGCTCGTATTCAGGAAGGTGTTAATTCGCTTGCAGGATATGGTGAAATTTTTTTTAGAAATACATTGGCATCGGGCGTTATTCCCCAAATATCAGTAATATTGGGTCCCTGTGCTGGTGGAGCAGTTTATTCTCCTGCATTAACAGATTTTGTTTTTGTTGTTAACAATATTTCAAAATTGTTTATTACAGGTCCGGAGGTCATAAAAACTGTATTAGGCGAAGAAATAAGTATGGAAGATTTAGGTGGTGCAAGAGTTCATGCCGAAATAACCGGGAATGCACATTTTTTTGCTAATAGTGAATACGAATGTTTCGAACAAATAAAAAAGCTTATAACCTTTATTCCATGGAATAATACAAGAAAAGCTTTACCTTTTAAACCAAAGGAACCAAAGAAAGAATATAATATAGAAAAAATTGTTCCAGGCGATCCAAAAATGCCTTACGATGTTCGCGACGTAATTCGTGCTGTAGTTGACGATAGCGATTTTTTCGAAGTACAAGAATTCTGGGCACAGAATATAGTAATTGGTTTTGCTCGAATTAACGGCGAAACGGTAGGCCTTATAGCTAATCAACCGCTATATTTGGCAGGCGTTTTAGATGTTGATTCATCAGATAAAGCAGCACGTTTTATTCGTTTTTGCAATGCATTTAATATTCCTATTATTACCTTTGTCGATTTACCTGGTTATTTGCCAGGCATAGATCAAGAACATGCAGGCGTAATAAGGCATGGAGCAAAATTATTATATGCGTATAGCGAAGCAACTGTTCCTAAAATTACTGTCATCCTCAGAAAAGCATACGGAGGAGGATATATAGCAATGGGTTCAAGACACTTAAGAGCTGATTTTGTATTTGCTTGGCCAAGCGCCGAAATAGCTGTTATGGGACCAGAAGGTGCTGCAAATATTATTTTTAGAAAAGAAATTATGGAAGCACCCGATCCAGAAGCTATGCGTAAGCAAAAAGTTAAAGAATATAAAGAAAAGTTTGCTAATCCTTATGTAGCAGCTGCTAAAGGATATGTAGATTCTGTAATTGAACCGAAAGAAACAAGAAAGCTTCTTGTTCATTCAATAGAAATTTCAAAAGAAAAAGTAAACACAACACCATATAAAAAGCATGGTATTCCTCCTTTTTAATAATTAAAAATTTTATATTATGGGGAAGAGAAAAGAAAATGAATCTTTATCAGAAAATTGTATAAAAACTTTTGTAATTGACGAAGAAAAATATAATACTTTACTTACAAAGAAATATTTAAATAGAAAATCATGGAAACCAACTGATCCCTCACATATTACTTCTTTTATTTCAGGTGTTGTTGGTAAAATATTTGTTAGCGAAGGACAATTTGTTGAAGAAAATGATAAGCTTATGATTTTGGAAGCAATGAAAATGAAAAATATTATTACAGTGCCTTATTCTGGTGTTATAAAAGCTATATATGTAAAAGAAGGACAGTCAATTCCAAAAGGGTATTTTATAGCAGAAATAGACATTCAACTTAAACAAGAAAATTAGTAAGTTTTATATTTTGTCGTTTTATATTAAATGAGGTAAAGTTTTTAATACTACATGCATATCTTATTTTTCCATTCGTAATATTGCGTAAATCCTAAATCAATTGCCTTTTGAAGGTCTTTGCATGCTAAAACGGTTTCTTTAATTTGATAGTATAAATAGCTTCGTCGTACTAATGCTTCGCCGTTGTTGGGCTGTAAGTCTATAATCATACTTAAATCGGCTATGGCTAAGTTTATTTGATTTATAGTAACATAAAGTGTACTTCGATTAAAGTAAAAATCTACATTGTTTGGATTTAGTGAAATTGCTTTGTTAAAATCGTATAAAGCATTGTTGTATTTTTTTTGCTTGTAATACGTTATTCCTCTGTTAATAAAATAATTAGGGTTAATACTATCTAATTCTATTGCTTTATTGTAGTCGTTAAATGCTAAATTAAATAAATTTATTTGTGAATAGATATTGGCTCTATTGTAATAAAACATAGCAGAAGGTTTTATTTCAATTGCTTTCGAATATGCAAAAATTGCAGAATTTTGTAGATTAGATTTTAAATAATAATTTCCTAAACTGTTCCATAATTCTGCTATTTTTGAGTTTTTCTTCAGCAGTTTTATAATTGTTTCTTTTGCTAATTCGTTGTTATTATTTTCGAGCAGTATATTTACAATGTATTGCTCTATATCTTGTCTTGAGGGCTCAAGTTTCAACAAAGCTTCATAATCATTTAATGCGAATTGATATTGTTTCAAACGATAATATACAAAAGCTCTATTTTCAAGCATTTTTGGATATAATGAGCTATTGACACTTATTTTTTCATAAGTTTTTATAGCTTTTTCGTATATTTTAGCGTCTCGGCAGGCATTACCATAATTCAGCAAAGCTATATAACTTACCTGATAGTGTTTTAATGTGTTTTCCCATAATGATAAGCTGTTTTTCCATGTTTTACCATAAATGTATGATGTTGTTGAAATAAATATAAACCATGAAAAAGCTACAAATTTGAACCATTTCCTATTCCAGTAACGATTTATAGTATAGTCAAAAATTACAATGTACAATCCTATATAAGATAGATAAGTATATCGTTCAGCAATATAATAAGAACTAGCATAAGCATTAAATACTTTCAAAAACATTGAGATATGAACAAAGAAGAACAATATTCCAAATGAAATAAGATTTTTGTTTTTTTTTAACGAATCAAAAGCAATATACAAAAGGATTGTTGTTAATAATAAACCAATGATATAATAAAATTTAATATTATCTAAAATAATTGGGTGTAATGCAGACATAGAGTGTGGAAATATGGCTTTAATAATGTATTGCCAAATAGCCCACGACGAAAGCAAAACAGAATCGTAAAAAGATAAAGATATATTATTTTCTTTTAAAAATGGGCTTTGTGCTTTTAAAGCTATAATTGCAAAAACAAAAGCTATAATAAAAAAAGGAAAGAGTTTCAAAATATTTTTCCAATTAAGTTTATTAAAATATAAAAGTATCAATAATATAGAAAATGGTAATGTAATTGCTGCACCCTTCGACAAAAGCGAAGCTAAAAAGCAAACTAGAGTGAGAAAATAATATTGCCATTTGTTTTTTTCTATAAATACAATAAAGCAAATAAGACTTAGTAAGTAATAAAGGCTAAATAATAAATTTTTTCGTTCAGTAACCCACATAACGCTTTCGTTGACAAATGGATGCACAGAAAATGCTAAGGCAATTAAAAATGATAGATTATTCTTACTTGTTAACTTTCGAACAAAAACAAAAACTAATAAAACATTAATTACATGAAGCAATAAATTATGTAAATGATATCCAAATGGTTTTAAATTAAATAATTTATAATCGAAAGCTAACGACAACCATGTAAATGGATGATAATGACCAAAATGAGTTTCGAAAAAAGCTTTTTTAAACAAAATACTGTCAAAAGTTCTAATCCATTCGTTTTTTATTATGTATTGTGGATCGTCCCAATTAGTAAAGTCAAATTTTAATCCTTGTGCATACAACAATAACGTAATAACAGCTAAGCTTATAACATAGGTTTTTGTTTTAAACATTATAATTTACATTGAATAATGAAAGTAAAATATTCATTAGTAATTTATTGCTTTTACAATAGAGTCGTTTGAAAAATAAACTTCTTTAATTATCTTATTATTTTGGTAAAATGACCATTTGCCGTCGGGCTTACCGTTTTTGTACGATGACTTCATATATATACTACCATCTTTATTGTATATGGTAAAAATTCCATTACTTTTTCCATTTTTAAAAGTTCCAGTGCTCCACAATTTACCGTTTTCGAAATAATATTCCCACACACTATCACGCAAATTATTTTTATAAGTACCCTTAATTCTTATATTACCATTGGGATAATATTCGGTTTTTTCAATAGTATCATTTTTGTTGTTGGTAGTATCTATCAAACAGGTAAAAAGTAATTTCCCATCAGCGTCTTTTCTTTCTATTTTTAAATATTTGTCCGATTTACAACTTAATATAAAAATGAATATTATAAATACTAACAACTTAATTTTCATTATTTTTTTATTAAATACTATCTAATCGTTGCTTCATATCATCATAATGCACCCCAAGGCTGTCTAACGATTCCATTTCTTTCAATTCATCAATATCGTCTGTAATTTCTTCTAATTTATGCATCGTATTGTTTTTAATTTCCTGATATTGAATATATGTAAAGATTAAACTAAAAACTGACACTATAAAAGCGGCTAATATCATTACTTTGCTTTGAGTTGGATAAGCAAAAAAATATGAAATAATTGATAAAATTAAGGCAATAGAACCTGTTACGAATGAAAATAACCCAACATAAGGAATAAACGAAAGAATTACAGATAATATTGCAATAATTAAACTTATTATGCCTAAAACATAAGCTGTTGTAGATTTTTCTTTGGTTGTGTTCATAGATTATAGTTTTTTTAAGATTTTGAAAACTTCATTTTCTATTGTTGAGGTTGGTTTTTCTACAATTCTTCCTATTTCTTTACCATTTTTGTAAAAAATAAAAGTAGGTATTTTATCTAATTTGTAAGTGTTAATATTTACATGGTCTGCTTCCTTGTTTCTGTTGACTGCTAAAAGTTCAATGGTATTAGGTAAGTAGCCAATATAATCCATTACTTTATAAAATCGTGGTAATTGTTCGTGTGTATCACTACACCATGTACCAAATACAACAACTATTTTCAATTTGTCGTTAATATATTGTTTTGCTTTGCTCAAATCCAATTCTTTGAGTTGATAGCGTTCGTATTCTGTTTCAAACCAAGTGCTAAAAGGTTTTTGTTTTAGCGAAATCTTTGTGCAGGTTCCAATTAACATCTCTTCCCCTGTTTTGTCGTCGATTATTTTACGATTTACTTCTTGAGAGTACAACGAAAAAACTACTAACGAAAGTATAAAAGTTAAAGAAGATTTCATACGTAAATTGAATTTATGCAAAATTACATTTTTTCCTAATATATGAACAAAAAAAGTTAAAATTCTTTAGCTTTGCAAAAAAAAATGAAAGTAGTAAATATTTTTTTTAGTTTCTTTTTTGTATTAAGCTGTTTTTCACAACAATTTAGCAATCATTTTACAAACGAACGTTTACGAATAGAATATTTTTTAACAGGGAATGCTAATAATACAATTGTTACATTATCTAAACTTTATAAAGAACCTATTTGGAGTGGAAATAAAAAAAACTTAACGGACACATTCAATTACGGTAATTTTAAAATCCATGTCTATGATTCATCGCATACAAAACTTCTTTATTCTTATGCTTTTTGTACTTTATACCATGAATGGCAACTTACACCTGAAGCAAAATCGAATTATAAAACTTTTTCTCAATTTGTAAATATTCCTTTTCCAAAGAATACAATTAAGATTGTTTTTTACGAAAGGCTTAAAAATCAACAATTCAAGGAACTAACTTCTTTTTATATCAGACCAAATCAAGCAGACATAATAAAAGAAGAGGCGGAAATATATCCATTTGTCGAATACATGAAAAATGGTTTACCCGAAGAAAAAATAGATATCGCAATTGTAGCCGAAGGTTATAAAGAAGATCAAATGGAAAAATTTGTTAGCGATGCAACAAAACTAATAGAAGTCTTATTTTCAAAAGAACCTTTAAAAAAAATGAAATCATATTTTAATGTAACTTTTGTTAAATCACCTTCTACAGATGAAGGAACCGATAAGCCACATATAAATATTTGGAGAAAAACTGCAGTAGAAACACGTTTCAATACATTTAACATGGATAGATATTTGTCGGTTTATGATTATAATTTATTAGGAAAAATTTTGTCAAACATAGCTTACGACCAGATAATTGTTTTAGTTAATACAAAAACTTATGGTGGAGGTGGTATTTATAATTATTATAGTATTGCAATTGCCGACAACATTTTTGCCGATTATGTTTTTATTCACGAATTTGGTCATGCTTTTGGCGGACTTGCCGATGAGTATCAAACTCAAGATGAAGCAAACGAAAATTTTTATGATATTACCTTTGAACCATGGGAACCAAATATAACAACTCTTGTAAACTTCGATAAGAAATGGAAACACTTGTTAGAAAAAAAAATACCTATCCCAACACCTATAAAAGGTTATGAAAATAAAATAGGTGTTTTTGAAGGTGCTGGATATAGAAGTAAGGGAATTTACCGCCCGGTAGTTAATTGTATTATGCGAGATTTTCAAAAATTAGAATTTTGTCCAGTTTGTCAAAATTCTATTCAGAAAATAATTCTTTTTAATACGGAAAAATAGTTAAGTTTAGAAACCATTTGTTGAATATTTTTTAATGATGTTCAAATCTTATATATATTTACGCAAAAAATTTTGTTATGATATCGAAAGAAGAATTTAAGCGTTTAATACGT
>JBBIKO010000064.1:0-8729 GCA_037445415.1 Bacteroidota bacterium | reverse complement strand
ATACGGCATAAAACCTATAGGATTAGCGGCACGCGACACATTACGTCTCGAAATGGGCTTTTGTTTGTACGGCAACGATATTGACGATACTACATCGCCTATAGAGGCGGGATTAGGTTGGATTACAAAATTTGTTGAGCATAAAAACTTTATTGACAAAGAATTTCTATTACAACAAAAACAAAATGGTGTAGAAAGGAAATTAGTAGGTTTTGAAATGATTGATAAGGGTATACCACGACACGGTTACGAAATTTGCGACGAAACAGAAAACAACCTAGGTTATGTAACTTCTGGAACCATGTCGCCAATGTTGAAAGTAGGAATAGGTATGGGTTACGTTAAAACATCTTTTTCAAAGCCAGAAACTATTATAAATATAAAAGTTCGCGACAAATTACTAAAAGCAAAAATCATTAAGCTACCTTTTTATAAAGCTAATAATTAACATAAACTACCTCCGATTTATCGAGGCATTTTTTCATCAATTCATCAATACTGAGTTTAAGTAAAGGATGTTTCCATGTAGGAGCAACTTCTTTAAATGGAATTAAAACAAACAAACGTTGATGTAGTTTTGGATGAGGAATAATTAAATTTTTATTATTAAATACCATATCAGCATAAGCTAAAATATCAATGTCTATTATTCTATCTTCGTAATTAGCACTTTTTATTCGTATTCTTCCCATTTTTCTTTCAATATTCATAAGTTCTGTCATCACATCGTCAATAATTTCAGTATATGGTTCTACGGCACAAACTGAGTTATAAAAATTATTAGAAGAAACAAAACCCCATGGTTTAGATTCCCAAACAGATGATTTTTCCCTTATAATGCCTATATGTTTACTTATCAACTCATAAGCTTTTTCTATATTATTCAAGCGATTTCCAATGTTAGTGCCTAATCCTAAATAAAGCATTGTTGAAAAAATATGCTCAAAGTTATCAACAATTAAATAATATTGAATTGCGAATTTACTAAATTTACAAAAATTTGGTTTATATGAGTTTTGTTCATTTACATGTTCATACACAATATTCTATACTTGATGGAGCTTCAAATATTAAATCATTAATTGCACGAGTTGCCGAATTAGATATGCCTGCTATTGCAATTACTGACCATGGTAATCTTTTTGGAGTAAAAGATTTTTTTAACGAAGTTAAAAATCATAATGAAAAAGAATCAAAAAAGCAGGCAAAACAAGACCTAAATAACAAACCTAAAATAATTAAACCCATTATTGGGTGCGAGATGTATATAGCACGGCGTTCTCGCTTCGATAAAGAAAAAAATACTGACGACAAAAGTGGCAACCATTTAATTGTTATTGCTAAAAACAAAACCGGATATAAAAATCTTATAAAACTTTCTTCATTTTCATATATCGAAGGATTTTACAGCAAACCTCGTATTGATAAAGAATTATTGTTTAAGAACAAGGAAGGACTTATAATTACAACAGCTTGCTTAGCAGGCGAAATCCCCCAAGCTATATTAGCCGACGACATACAATCGGCTAAAAACTCAATATTAGAATTTAAAAAACATTTTGCTGACGATTTTTATTTAGAACTACAATATCACCCAACAAACGATCCTACTGCCGATCAAACCGTTTACATAGATCAAGAAAAAGTTAATAAAGCTCTTATTCAATTGTCGAAAGAAACAGGTGTTTCTTTAATTTGTACAAACGACGTTCACTTCGTACTAAAAGAAGATGCCGAAGCCCACGAAAGATTAATATGCATAAATACTGCTACTCATATAGACAACCCAAACCGTTTAAGATATACTAAACAAGAATGGCTTAAGAGTTACGACGAAATGTTCGAATTGTTTAAAGATACACCTGAAGCATTAAGTAATACACTGGAAATAGCAAATAAAGTAGAATTTTATTCAATTGATCAATCTCCTGTAATGCCCGAATTTTCTATACCCAAAGAGTTTGCCGATTTAGAACACTACCAAATTAAATATAGTGCCCATCAGTTAATAGAAGAATTCGGAAAAGATAATTTCGAAAGATTGGGTGGTTACGAAAAGGTAATTAGAATAAAACTTGAATCGGATTATCTAAAACATCTTGTTTTAAAGGGAAAAGAGGAGCGTTACGGTAAAAATGCAACTGCCGAAATAGATGAAAGAATAGAATATGAACTAAATACAATTAAACTGATGGGTTTTCCGGGATATTTTCTCATTATACAAGATGTAATTGAACAAGCACGAAAAATGGGAATTCGTGTTGGGCCTGGTCGAGGCTCGGTGGCAGGTGCTGTTATTTCTTATTGTTTAAAAATTACCGAATTAGATCCTATTAAATACAAGCTTCTATTTGAGCGTTTTTTAAATCTTGAAAGAATATCAATGCCAGATATAGATATTGACTTTGACGAAGACGGACGAGGAGAAATTTTAAAATGGGTTGTTAACAAATATGGATTCGATAAATTTGCAAACATAATAACATTTGGCAGATTAGCTCCAAAATCGGCAATTAAAGACGTAGCACGTGTTCAAAATTTAAGTTTAAGCGAAGCTACTCGATTAACTAAACTTGTTCCCAATAAGCAAGATATTACTTTAGAAAAATCGTTTGAAATTTCGGAAGAACTTAAACGAGAAAAAGAAGCAGGATTACCACTTATAATAGAAACCCTAACTTATGCTCAAACATTAGAAGGAAGTATAAGACAAACAGGTATTCACGCCTGTGGAATAATTATTTGTAAAGACCCTTTAATTGAACATATTCCTGTTTGTACTTCAAAAGAAACAGACCTACTTGTAACACAATTTGATGGACATTATTTAGAAGAAGTAGGAATGCTAAAAATGGATTTTTTAGTGTTAAGAACACTTTCGATAATAAACGATACACTCGAAATTATAAAAGAACGATACGGAAAAATTATAGATATTGATAATGTTCAATTAAATGATAAAAAAACTTATGAATTATTTAGTAAAGGTTTAACAACTGGGGTTTTTCAATTCGAATCAGAAGGAATGAAATCGTATCTGAAAAAATTAAAGCCCGACCGATTCGAAGATTTAATTGCAATGAACGCATTGTACCGTCCAGGTCCTATCAAATATATACCTCAATTTATTGATCGAAAATATGGTTTAGAAAAAGTTGAATATGAGTTGCCCAAAATGAAAGACATTTTGGAAGAAACATACGGAATAACAGTATATCAAGAACAGGTTATGCTCCTTTCTCAAATTTTAGCAGGATTTAGCAAAAGCGAAGCAGACTCACTAAGAAAAGCTATGGGAAAAAAGCAACCAGAAGTACTAAACGAAATGAAAAACAATTTTATTGAAGGTTGCAAAAAAAATAATTTGGATTTTAATATTTGTGAAAAAATATGGAAAGATTGGGAAGATTTTGCTCAATATGCTTTCAATAAATCGCATTCGACCTGTTATGCTTATCTTGCTTATCAAACAGCTTACCTAAAAGCACATTATCCTGCCGAATTTATGGCTGCCAATTTAAGTCGAAATCTTAGCGATATAAAAGAAATAACAAAGCTAATAAACGACTGTAAAAAAATGAATTTGAAAGTTAAAGGTCCAAGTATCAACGAAAGTAATATCAAATTTAATGTAACTGCTGACAATGTTATACGTTTTGGACTGGGTGGAATTAAAAATTTAGGAGAATCTGTTGCTCAGACTATAATTAACGAACGTATTATTAATGGTAAATATATATCTATTTTTAATTTTGCAGAACGATTGGATACAAGCATTCTTAATAAAAAAAGTTACGAAGCATTAGCTTCTTCTGGTGCTTTCGATGATTTTACTGATATTAACAGACATCATTTCTTTTGCGATACCAGCCCATCATTTATTGAACTGCTTACTAAATACAGTCAACAATATCATACCGACAAAATAAAAAATCAAAATACCCTTTTTGGCGATACTTTACAACTTTCTATTACAAAACCACCAATACCAAAATGCGAAGAATGGAGTAAAACTTATCAATTGAAAAAAGAAGCTGAACAAATTGGTATCTATTTATCTTCACACCCATTAGATCCTTTCAAATATGATATAGATAATTTGTGCAACATTACTTTAAGCGATTTTTCTGAGATGGAAAAGCTTGTTGATAAAGAAGTTTTTTTTGCAGCAAATGTCTCTAAAGTTCAACAAAAATAGCTAAAAATGGAAATCCATATATAACAGTTAATCTCGAAGATTTAAAAGATTCTTATACAATAAACATAATTGGTAAAGATTTTATCAATTTTGCCAATTTTTTTAAAGAAGATTTTAATTTACTAATAAAAGCACGTGTTAGAGAACGTAAAGAAAACGAAAATTCCAATTTTAAATATAATTTGAATATACAAAAGGTTTATTTGCTTCAAGAAATCAAAAATTTGTATTCAAAAATATTCATTCGTATTGCTTTAGAAGATTTGACAGAAGAATTTATACATAATTTATTAAACGCAATTAAAAAAGCAGGAAAAGGAAAAACAGAAATAATTTTTACGTTTTATTCGCAAAATGGCTCAAACAATATTTTAAAATGGAATATGGTATCAAAAAAATATAAAATATTGATTACAAACGAATTTATTGAATTTCTTAATGAAAATCAAGTAGATTTTAGGTTGGTTTCAGAAACTATTTAAAAATAGGCAATTTTTACTAAAAATAATTGATAAATGAAAGAATATTACATTTATATTGGCGGTGAATTTGAAAAAACATCCGAAGTTCTTGAAGTCTGTAATTCATATAGTGGACAAGTTGTAGGTACAACATTTCTTGCTGGAAAAAATGAACTAAACAAAGCTATTGAAAGGGCTATTGAAGCAAAGTCACAAATGAAGTCTTTACCTTCGTACAAGCGTTACGAAATACTTATGCAAATTGCTTCTGAAATAAATACAAACAAAAAACACTTGTCAGAAATATTAGCATTAGAAGCCTGTAAACCTATTCGTTATGCTTTGGCAGAAGTAGAACGAGCCGAACAAACATTTATTGTTGCAGCCGAAGAAAGTAAACGGCTGCCTGCTGAATATATTTCAATCGACTGGATAAAGAACGGCGAAGGGAAAGAAGGTATTATAAGGTATTTTCCTGTTGGAATTATTGCAGGAATAGTTCCATTCAACTTCCCTTTGAACTTAGCTGCTCACAAAATTGCACCTGCTTTAGCTTCGTGCAATTGTATAATAATAAAACCTGCTCGCAGTACACCACTTATTGCATTAGAGCTCGCAAAAATAATTCATAAAACTGACTTGCCAAAAGGTGCATTTTCTGTATTGCCAATGGACAGAAAAGCAGGTCAACAATTAGTTGAAGATGAACGTATAAACAAATTATCATTTACAGGTTCGCCAGAAATTGGTTGGAAAATGAAAACTCAAGCCGAAAAAAAGCGTGTAACACTCGAATTAGGCGGAAATGCAGGAGTTATTATTACCCCTACTGCCGATTTATCAACAGCTATACAAAAGTGTATAATAGGAGCATTTGCTTACTCAGGGCAAATCTGTATTCATACTCAACGTATATATGTTCATAGTACTTTATTCGACAAATTTATACATAGCTTTTGCGAAAAAGCATCGAAGCTTAAAATTGGTGATGTGCTCGAAGAAACAACAGACATTTCTGCATTGATTGACGAAGAAAATGCTATAAGGGTTGAAAACTGGATAAAAGAAGCAGAAAAACAAGGAGCAAAAATTTTATGCGGTGGAAAAAGAATATGGAACGTAGTAGAACCAACTATACTTACACAAACAACTATCGAAATGAAAGTTTGTTATGATGAAGTTTTCGGACCTGTTGTTATAGTTGAACAATATGACGACTTTAATGAAGCTTTAAATCTGCTTAACAAAGGAGTGTTTGGACTACAAGCAGGAGTTTTTACAAACAATTTACAAGAAATTAATTTAGCTTTTGAACACCTCGATGTTGGTGGAGTTATGATAAACGAAGTTCCCACGTTTAGAGTTGATCATATGCCATACGGTGGAATAAAAAATAGTGGTTTTGGCAGAGAAGGTGTACGTTACGCAATACTCGAAATGATGGAGCCTAAAATTTTAATCAAACCTAAATATTAATGTTAGATAATAACCTATATAACAAAAAAAGCCCTAAATATTACGTCAGAAAATATTTCGTTCAGAACAAACATTTGATAATAAATAAAACAATTGTTGACTTCCCTTCGGGCAATGGTGTAATGTCTGAATTTTTACGACAACTTGGTGCCAACGTTATTCCATTAGACCTTTTCCCTGAATATTTTTCGTACAATTCGCTAACTTGTCAAAGAGCTGACATAGAAGAAGGCATACCATTAAACAATCAAACTATAGATATTGTTCTTTGTCAGGAAGGAATAGAACATTTTCCTGATCAGCTTTTTGCTCTTAAAGAATTCAGCCGTATTCTTAAAGAAAATGGAATACTTATATTAACAACACCCTCTTATTCAAACATTGCAGCTAAATTTAGTTATTTGTTATTCGAGAGCGAAACATTTAAGCAAATGCCACCAAATGAAATAGACGATATTTGGTTTTACGATAAACAAAATACGAAAAAAATATATTATGGACATATTTTCCTTATTGGAATTCAAAAACTAAGAACTTTAGCCAGTTTAGCTAATTTAGATTTAAAAGAAGTAAAATATATGCGATTAAGTAAAAGCTCTTTAGCTTTATTCCCAATCTTTTACCCTTTTATTGTAATTAGTTCTTTTATTAGATACTTTTTTAAAGTAATAAAAATAGAAAACAATCCAAACAAAAAAAGTATAATTTGCATTTACAAACAACAACTTAAATTAAATATAAATCCAAAACATTTATTAAATAAACATTCATTTCTTATTTTTCAAAAAAATACATCTATTAACGACACCATTTTATTAAATCAACAAAACTTTAGTCAATTCTCTGGGATTACATAAATCAATTTAACAATAAATAAAATTATTCTATTCTTTTAAATTAGTCTATAAAACATATAGACTTAATATTATATTACTTTTTTTTATAATTTTGCAAGTTTTATATCTTTAATCGGATGTTAACTATTTTGTTACTGTTTTGTTGTTTATATTTAATAAAAAACTAAGATTAAAAAGCAATGAATTCAAATCATCTTCGCCCCATATTTTCTAATCTAATTAACAGAAGCCAAAAAGAAAAACTTCTTTCGCAAAAAAGTATATCTATTTGGTTTATAGGATTGTCTGGAAGTGGTAAATCCACATTAGCAGTCTATTTAGAACATTATTTATTTGATAATGGTTATAAAACCGTACTATTAGACGGAGATAATGTTAGAATCGGCTTAAACAAAGACTTAGGATTTTCTTTAAACGATCGAACTGAAAATATAAGACGTGTTGCAGAAATAAATAAAATATTACTCCAAAACGGTTTAATAGTAATAAATTCTTTTGTTTGTCCAACCGAAATAATTCGAAAACTAGTTATAGATATTTTAGGCAAAGAAAATGTATATATTATTTTTGTTAAAGCATCTCTCGAAACTTGTATCAAACGCGATGTAAAAGGCTTTTATAAAAAAGCAATAAATAACGAAATAAAAAACTTTACAGGAATTTCAGATGTTTTTGAAGAGCCTACTTATTATAACTTAGTAATAGAAACAGAAAATTTTACCAAAGAGGAAAATCTAGCAAAAATTATTTCAGAAATATTTCCAAAGTTACAGCCATGAATATAATTAAGACATCTCATTTGCTTGAACTCGAAAACGAGGCTATATATGTGATTCGCGAAGCAGTGGCACAATTCGAACGACCAACAATGCTTTTTTCTGGTGGCAAAGATAGTATTGTAATGTTTCATCTTGCACGAAAAGCATTTTGGCCTGCAAAAATACCATTCTCGTTATTGCACATTGACACCGGACATAACTTTCAAGAAACTCTCGATTTTAGAGATGCGTTGATGAAAAAAACCGGCACAACTTGTATTGTTCGTTATGTAGAAGATAGCATCAAACAAGGTAAAGTCGTTGAAGAAAAGGGATATAATGCCAGCCGTAATGTACTTCAAACAGTAACATTGCTTGATGCAATTGACGAATTAAAATTCGATTGTGCAATGGGCGGTGGCCGACGCGACGAAGAAAAAGCACGTGCCAAAGAACGTTTTTTTTCACATCGCGACGAATTTGGGCAATGGGATCCCAAAAACCAACGCCCTGAACTCTGGAATTTGTTCAATGGCAAGAAAAAAGTTGGAGAGCATTTTAGAGTTTTCCCGTTAAGCAACTGGACAGAGCTCGATGTTTGGTTATACGTTTATAAAGAAAATATCGAAATACCATCTATTTATTTTTCTCATAATCGCGAAGTGTTTTATCGCGATGGCATTTGGTTGGCAACAGCACCATTTATGAAACTTAAACCCAACGAAAAACCTGAAATAAAGATAGTTCGATGTCGAACTATTGGCGATATAACTTGCACAGGGCTTGTCTTATCAGAGGCAAACACAGTAGAAGATATTGTTTTAGAGATTGCTCAAATTAGAATAACCGAACGAGGTGGACGTTACGATGATAAACGTAGCGATACTGCCATGGAAGACAGAAAAAAAGAAGGATATTTTTAAACTTTTATTTATGAATCAGGATATATTACAAGCAAAATTTGCAAATATTGGAGAAA
>JBBIKO010000063.1:0-8741 GCA_037445415.1 Bacteroidota bacterium | reverse complement strand
TCCAAATACCTTCGTTAAAAAATACTATTTATGTTTTTGGGCAAGTAATTTCACCAGGACATATTCCTTTAGTAAAAAATGAAGAACTCGAATACTACATAAACAAATGCGGCGGATACACGGATGCTGCGCGTAAGGGTGATGTAAAAATCATCAAAGCAAAAACAAAACAATGGCTCGATCCGGACGAGACCACTATTGAAGAAGGTGATCATATCTGGATACCGAAAACACAGGAAAGAACCTTTTCATACTATACGACTGTACTAAGTCAAACAGCCAGCATTTTGAGTGTAGTAGTCGGAATGGCATTAGTAATCATTCAAATAACAAAATAGAAATTAACTCCATGACAATAATTGAACAATCCAATGATAAGCAAAGCGCTACAAAATATAATAAAAATTTTGAAGACCTTATTATTACTATAGCAAAGGGAAGAAAATTTTTATTCTGGAATACTTTAATTATTACTTTAGTGGCAATAGGTGTAAGTCTTCTATTACCCAATTGGTACACAGCCAAAACATCTGTCTTGTTACCGAAGAAGGAGGGTGGTATTTTTGGTGATATTTCAAGTTTTTCCACATCACTGAAAGATATTTCGAAAACACTAGGAAAATTAGGAACAACTTCTGATGAAGCATTCCAATATATTGCGATTTTACAGAGCAGAACTTCAAAGGAAGCTATTATCGAAAGATTTAATTTACGCGAAGTATATGAAATAAAGCCTACTGCCCCCATTGAGGATGTCCTAAATTATTTCGAAGACAAAGTTAAAATTAATGTAGAAGAAGAGGGTTATATTACAATTGCTGTCACCGATAAAGACCCTATGCGGGCAAAAAATATTGCCGATTATTATGTAGAAGTACTAAACAAAATAAGTATTGATCTGGGTATCACAGAGGCAAGGAACAATCGTTTATTCATCGAACAAAGGTATAATAGTATTGAAAAAGACATCAGTATGATTGAAGATAGTTTAAAAAGATTTAGCCATAAGTATGATGTTTACTCATTAGATGAACAAACAAAAGCAGCAATAACTATGGCAGCAGAAATTAATGGTATGATCATAGCTAAAGAAATCGAATTAGATATAAAACAAAAAAGAATGGATCTGAATAATCCTGAAATTGTCCAACTAATACAAAATATTCAGGAAATGAAAAAGAAACTTAATCAAATGAAATATAAAAAGTTTGAGACTGAATCAAATATTCTTAAGCTTTTTGTACCATTTGAAAACCTCCCGGAAATTGGAATTGAATATATTCGATTAAAGCGAGAATTTGAACTTCAAACTAAGCTATTAGAATTTATACTCCCGATTTATGAGCAAGCAAAAATCGAAGAGAAAAAAAATACACCTGTTGTATTAGTATTGGACCAAGCAAAAGTTCCACAAAAAAAATCTCGTCCCATGCGTTCACTTATAGTTATTACAATGTTCATTGTATCGCTAATTTTAGGAGTCTGTTATGTACTCATACGTGAATCATACAATAATTTAAAACTACAACCTAATAGATATAATAATATTTACATTCATATTATTCTACCCCTTAAAAATTTAACTAAATATTTTAAGAAAAAGTAATCGACCATTAATGTTTAATTTCCATCTCAATGATATAATTTTTCTATTAATATTTGAATTTTTGCTAATCACAATTTTTGCCCTATTTGGTTTTTCAATTTTAGTGATAGTTTTGTTAGCTCTGTTCAGTTTAATAATTATATATTTTTCTTTTAATTATCCCTTGCTACCACTAGGAATGTTGCTATTCTCTATATTCTTGGATCTACCAGAAATCCTTGGTACAACTGATAAAGGATCATTTATTTCGATATTATCTATTGTATTCGTATATGTTATTATTTTTTTAGCCATAAAAAGTCTTCAAGGTTGGAATGCAAATCATAGATTTCCTAAAATCGGTTTATTGTGGTTGACTTTTTTATTTATTAGCGCATTAACTATTCCCAATGCGATAAACCAAACTTTAGCTCTATCTGTTTGGAGGAATTTTTTTGCTGGTTTTATATGCTTCATTCTAGCATATTATTCCTTACAAAAAGAAAAAGATATTAAAATACTTTTAACATTATTAATAATTTGGGGAACAACACTGGCTCTAATTGAATTAATTACTCTTTTCCAGCTGGGTGGAATACGTACCGGAATCATCAGAATTTTTTTTCAAAAAAACTTGATCGAAACATCTTGGGGGAAATCAAATTATCTAGCTGCGTTCCATGTTCTTATGATTCCGATTGCTATCGGGACATTATTTCTGACTAGTTCAAAAAAAATAAAATTATTATTATTATCAGGGATCGGAATTATGTTGACCGGTATAATAATAACTCTTTCAAGAGGAGCTATCTTATCATTGGCAATTGGATTATTAATATTCATGCTAAAAGTTATTGATAAAAAATATATCCTTTCAGTCATTTTTGCTATCTTTTCTTTCATAATTGTATTATTAATCAATCCTTTAACATATGTTCTTTTCGAACGATTATTGATATTTGAGAAAAGTATTTCATATTTTTCACGAATTCATTTTTTTGAAAAAGTTTGGGATATATTTTTAAATAATCCGATATTAGGTGTTGGCTTGGGAAACCTTGGATATTATACAACATATAGTGACTATCAACAATTATCTGCACACAATATTATTCTTGGTCTTTTAGGCGAAACCGGCATTTTAGGATCATTAACTTTTTTTACACTTATTGTATATTCAATTATCATAATTCTAAGAAACTATAAATCTGAATCTAATGGTAATTTGAAAATTTTTAAATTTGCGTCATTATGTGGTCTGTTGGGTGTGCTAATTCATTCGATGATGGAACCCAATTTAGAGGGTTATCAGTTTTCCATCATCTTTTGGACATTCATTGCCTTGTATCTGAAACTCGATTTAATAAAAATCCCCAAACTCGGAGAAATGTGATTGCCTTCGTTCACTAATGTAATAGCAAAAAATACGATTTATAACGCTTTGGGAAAATTTTGGATTATTTTTTCTAACCTATTAATAATTCCTTTTATCATAAACAATTTAGGAATAGAATTATATGGAATATGGGCATTATCTCTGATGATTAGTTCAGCTTCTTTAGTTTTTGATTTAGGTTTAAGTTCATCTATTATCAAATTTACCGCACAATATTTCACTTCAAAAAATAACAATCTTTTAAACGGATTAATAAGCACAAGTATCACTGTTTATATTATTATATTTTCTTTGTTAGTTGGATTTGGATTCATTTTCATGCCGCTAATAACTATTTATATCTTAAATATTCCGGATTTTCTATACAACCAGGCCATTTATGCGTTTAGATTAGTTTTAATAGCTTTTTTCATGGGAGGACTTTCTAATATATTAGTAGCAATATTATTAGGTGCTCAAAGAATGGATATAACTAATAAATTAATTATCGCAACATCTACTCTACAGGTTGTAGGAGTATTATTAGTTCTACATTGGGAATTTGGTCTCTATGGGTTAATAATTAATCTAATATTTGTTCAAATAATTCAACTAATCCTTTTATTTAAAATATTACATCGAATAAATTCAGAAATAAAATTTAACCATTTTAGTTTCGATAAAAATATATTTAAAAATTTATTTTCTTATAGTGGAAAACTTCAAATAATTAATGGCACACAATTCATTATTGAACAAGTTACCAAAATATTTATTGTTAATTTTTCAGGCTTAGGTGGAGTAAGCTACTTTGATATAGCGATGAAAGTTGTTGGATTTATTAGATTAATACCTTTGTTACTTTTATCAGCATTAATACCTGCAGTTTCTAAACTTGATGCACAAAATGAAAATCATAAGCTAATTCCTTTATACATACGCGGTTCAAAGTATATCTTAATTGTGACTATTCCTATTATCATTTTCATAATACTTTTCGCTCCATTTATTGTTGAGTTTTTTTTAAAAACTCAGCAAGAAGTTCTTTCTTATTCAATTCAATTGTTAGCGATCGTCTATGGTTTTAATTTACTAACAGGAATGGGTACTACAATCGCCCGCGGAATAGGTAAACTAAATTATGAAACGAATTATGCAATCCTAGCCGCCATCATGAATATTTTTTTAGTGTACATTCTAGGAAGTTATTTAGGTTACGGTGGTATTATCATAGGTATATCTATCTCTGTAATATTTAGTAGCTTCTATTTCCTATGGAAATTTCAATCCTTTTTCAATAGAAATTTTGGTAATTTAGAAGGTGAACCAATAAAAAGTACGATTAAAATAATAACAAGTGCATTATTAATATATTTTATTTTTCAAATTATTTATTTTAATTTATATATGGTTATAGGAGAATCTATTAGTATAACATTAATTTTATTTTTAATATTTATATTTTTCTATTTTGCTGTTTTAATAATATTAAAAATACTAGATAATAACGATTTATTTTTTTTCAAATCAATACTTAAATTTAAAAGTAATAACTTATAAGATGAAAATAACTTTTATATTACCTTCTGGTGGACTGTCTGGGGGTGTTCGAATAATTTGTAATTATGCAAACGGTTTACAAAGAAAAGGACATAACGTCACAATCGTTGCTCCTTATTTTTCACTTCAACGAACGCCATTGGACAAAAGAGACTCAGTTATCTCATTATCCGGCCTTCATATTCTAAAAGCGGCATTTGATCGCTATATAGGCCACGACCATCTGAAAAATTTCGAAGGTACCTTAATCTCACCATTAACCCTCGATAGCTCGAATATTCCTGATTCTGATATAATAGTCGCAACAGCATGGCAAACCGCTGAATGGTTAGCTGAATATCCTGATAGTAAGGGAGTTAAGTTTTATTTTATACAGCATTACGAAATTTGGAATGGACCAAAAGAAAGAGTTGATGCAACTTGGAAATTGCCAATTAATATAATAGTCATTGCAAATTGGTTAAAAAACCTTGGAGAAAATGAATTTGGTGCAAAAATATTAGGACCACTTTATAATTCCATTGATCATTGGGTATTTTATCCTGATAGGAAAAAAGTAAATGATAAAATCAGAATCGGAATGTTATATCACGAATATGATTGGAAAGGTTTTGCTGATGGATTAAAGGCTTTCCACCTGGTACAACAAAAGATAAATAACTTGCAATTAGTATTAATCAGTACTGAACGAAAACCAAAAGATATACCAAAAAATACAGAATATTATTTTCGTCCGGATCAAAATAAGATGCGTGAAATTTATTCAAATTGTGATATATGGATGTGTCCAAGTTGGAGCGAGGGATTCCACTTACCTCCATTTGAAGCAATGGCTTGTGGTTGCTCCCTTGTTAGTACTAAAATTGGAGGAGTGGAAGATATTTGTGAACATGAGATTCACGCACTGATCAGTGAACCTAAAAATATTAATTCATTATCTGCTAACCTACTTAGGGTTTGCAGTGATGTGAATTTACGAAATACATTAGCAAATAATGGATTACATTTAACCCAAACTATAAAATGGGATGAGCAGGTAAATACATTGGAAAATATATTTTTAAAAAAAATAGCAGAATGACCAATAATTTAAATAAACCCTTCGTCGCAATTATTATTCTTAATTACAATCGAAGTAAAGATTTGCTTGATTGTATTGAATCATTGAAAACTAATAATTATCCAAACGTAAAAATTTATGTTGTTGATAATAATTCAAGAGATGACTCTGTTCAAAGAGTAAATAACAAATTTTCTGATGTAGAAATAATTGAATCAAAAGATAATTTAGGTTATGCTGGCGGGATGAACATTGGAATAAGATATGCCTTTAAATATTCCCCTCAGTATATAATGATAATGAATAGCGACACTTTACTTAGAGAAGATACTATCGAAATATTAGTTCGGACATTAGATAGTAATCTTACTGTGGCAATTGCGTCAGGTAAAATTCTTTGTTATCCTGATACAAACAATATTTGGTACGCTGGTGGAAAAATCGATTACTTCAGGGCGTCTGGATTTCAGAATACGAAAATAGATAATGTTAATGATAAATCACCAAAATTAGTTGGTTTTATCTCCGGTTGCGCAGCCTTAATTCGAACAAAATCATTAAAAGAGGTGGGTTTATTTGATGAAAGATTTTTTTTATACCTTGAAGATACAGAACTGTCGGCAAGAATGATTCAAAAAGGTTATAAACTTCTCTATGTACCTCAAGCGATAATTTATCATCGACTCAACGACGTTAGGTATTCTGCACATATGATATATTATGGATTTAGAAATAGATTTTTATTTTTGGAGATAAGTGCAAAAGGACTTAAAAAATATATAGGTTTTTTTTATCTCTTTATTACCCTATTACTGAAGTTAATTTACTGGAAAGTCTTTAATCAGGAATATTATCAAGCCGCATCTTCAGGGATAGCGGATTATTTTTCAAGGAAGTTTTCTAAAGGTGCAAAATTTCATTAACCAAATCTTTGAATAACAATAATCGGATTATAAATGTTAAAGTTAATGATTGACGTTGGAAACGCTCCTCCCCACACAGGAATCGGTAGTTATAGCTATGGCTTACTTAATTCCCTCTTAAGCCATAATGGAACTGATTTGGAGGTTAGATCTAGTAATATTTCTTTTAGTAAAAAATATTTTCGACCTTTGAATAGATTAATTTATTTATATAGACTAATAAATTTATCGAAACGAAATTATGACGGGAGTAATGTAGTTCATTTTACAAACGTCTATCTTCCGAAACGAAATAGTTCAACTAAGTACATCAGCACAATTCACGATATTGATGCCATTATTCACCCTGAGTTATATTCAAAAAGATACTATTACTATTTTTCACACACTGTGAAACGAGTTATAGACAGGGCAGATTTAATTCTAACGGTAACCGAAGCCAGTAAAAATATTCTTCTGGATAAATATAAAATATCTAATGACCGAATTAAGGTGCTGGGGATTGGCGTATCAAATAATCTTATGGAGGTTGAACTAAATTTTTCATCGACAGAGCGTAGCGAGATTCCAACCGTCTTATACGTGGGTGCGCTTGCGATTAAAAAAAACACGGCATGGCTTGTTGAGACTATCGCAGAGGGAATAAAAAAGAAGAATATTCCGCCGTTAAAACTTATATTGGCTGGAAATAAAGGTTTTGGTTTTAAGAAGATCGAGAAGAATATTAAAGTTAACAGCTCATTTGTTCAATGGGTGGAAAACCCAGGAACTCACAAAATCGCTCAACTTTATCAATCATCAAGCGTAGTTGTGTTACCCTCCAAGTCAGAAGGATTTGGCATACCTCTGATCGAAGCTATGTATTTTAAAAAACCGATAGTTGCTAGCAATATACCATCTAGTTTAGAAGTGGCTTCAGATGCGGCGTGTTTTTTTGAATTGGAAAATAAAGCAAGTTTCTACGAAGCGATTAATAATGCATTGAATGATACTTCTAAAACGTCACGAGAAAAATTTATTGATGAACATCTCAAAAACTATCAGTGGAATGAGTTACTTCCAAAATATATTCGTACTTATAAAGAATTAGCAAGCAGATGACAGACAATAAAATAAAAATCCTTCACCTCATCACCAACTTTTCATTAGGCGGTGCCCAAGATTATTTATACAACGTTGTCCAGGGCTTAGATAGAGAAATATTTGATATTTACATTGCGGGCAAATTCGAGGGAGAATGGATCGAACGTTTTCAAGGAATAAACGGGGTACAAACATTAAACATTAATTCATTAAGACGAGACGTATCTGTCTTCAAAGACTTCAGGGCAATTTACGAGATCTATAAATTAATAGTTAAATATCGAATACAAATAATTCATACACATTCTTCGAAAGCAGGTATTATAGGTCGCACCGGTGCTTTTCTTGCAATGGTTCCATTAATCATACATACCGTGCACGGATACCCTTTTCACGACTTTATGCCTAGATGGCAAAAAAAAGTTTTCATTTTAATAGAAAAAATAGTCTCGATATTTACGGACGGATTGATATTTGTTTCAGAAAAAGATAAACGTACCGGATCTCAGTTAGGCATTAAAGCAAAATTATTTAACGAGACCATTTATAATCCCATCGACTTTTCTCCATTCATTAATTCTACTGATAGAACCGAAATACGGAAAAACTTAGGATATGACGAATCAAATATTGTCGTTGGCTTCACTGGTCGTTTCTCCGAACAAAAAGCTGTAGACGATTTAGTGGCTGCATTCGCTCAAGTCAATAAAATTAAACCACAAACCAGACTTCTTCTTGTTGGCGATGGCCCAATGAAGCAACAAATAATCCAACAAATCGAAAAATTAGGTTTGGCAAACTTCGTAAGAATAACCGGGTTTAGAAATGATGTGCCGTCACTGTTAAAAGCAATGGATATTTTTGTAATGACAAGTCTGTGGGAGGGATTGAGCCGCTCATTAATAGAAGCTATGTATGCAAAATTACCAATCGTTGCAACCGATGTCGGTGGCACTTCTGATGCAGTTCAAGATAATATCACAGGGTTATTAGTCGCACCAAAAAATATAAAACAAATTATAAGAGCGATTATTGAAATTATTGAGAACCCTGAAAAAGCTATGTTTTTAGCCAATAAAGGGCATAATTGGTCAATCTCTAATTTCGAAATCACAAGAATGCAAAATAAAATAAATAATTTGTATATTAATTTAT
>JBBIKO010000062.1:0-8788 GCA_037445415.1 Bacteroidota bacterium | reverse complement strand
CACGGCTATTTTTCTTCAACAGATGAAAACAGAACTTCTGATTTTCAATGGGCATTGGACGACTATAGTATTAAAGCTATTTTTTGTGCGCGTGGTGGTTATGGAACAATCCGTATAATCGAAAATTTAAATTTCGAAAATTTTAATAAAAATCCCAAATGGATAATAGGATATAGCGATATTACATTATTACTGAACAAAATTCAAATGTTGAATGTTGCATGTATTCATGGTCCCATGGTTGCTTCATTTTACAAATATAAAAATTCGTCGGTTAAGTTGCTTATGAACTTTTTATTTAATGGAAAAATTAGCTACAGATTAAGTAAAAAAAATGCTCACATATTTGAAAATAGACCCTTATATTCATTTTTTCCAACAGGTGGTAACTTAACTATGTTATGCAACTCTATTGGTACTAACTTTTCAATTAAAACCGAAAATAATATTTTATTTATTGAGGAAATAAATGAAGAAGCTTATAAAATTGAACGTTGTATTAATCACTTATATCATGCTGGATTATTAAAAAATGTAAAAGGATTAATTTTAGGTAATATTAAATTAAAAAAGCAAAATAACTTTAAATTTAATTTATACGAAAAAGATTATATTAGTTCACTGGCACCAAATATAGAATTTTTTATTCATAATTTTCCTGTTGGACATGGAAAGTTAAATTATCCTGTTATTTTGAATGTTCCCTTGAAAATTAAATTAAAAGGTAATCATGTAGTTTTCACTCAAAAACTAAGTTAAATTGAAATAGTTAAAAGAAATTTTTACATAAATAATCTTTTCCATAAATTCTTTTTTACTTTCTTCTGAAAAGATTCTTCTAAATTCTCTATTGTTTCGTTTGTAATAATTTGCCATACTTTTCCCCATTCAACAAATCCTCCAAGATTTCTATCGTCAATATAAATATCGGCGTTTATTTTTCTGGGTAAGTTGTCTTCTTGTCTTTCTTCAGGAAAGTTTTTATTTACAGCATAAAACTCGAAACCACGTTTACGGCAAAATTCAACTGCTTCCTCGAGCTCTTTCCCTGTTCGATATGTCCATAAAATAATTTGATATCCACGATTTTGTAATTGTTTTAATGTTTCTATAGCAAAAACTTTTTCTTCTCCTATTTTTGGGTATTTATTTTCTACAATCGTACCATCAAAATCTACTGCTATTTTCATAATTTTTTAATATTTTGGGCATGGAATAATAACTTTTCTTGTTTTTTTGTTAACTTTTTGATTTTGGTTAAATTCGTAAACAATTGTTATTTCGTGCGAACCAAAAGTATTTGCTATTAGTCTCGAAATGGTTATGTCGTATGAATAACCAAACTTAAAATCTTTCCATAAATAACCGAAATGTAAAATTACTGCATCGTTGTTTTGATAACCTTTTTTATAAGCCTTTAATATAGGTATTCCTCTGTACCAAAATCCGAGAATTATTGGCATTCTTAACCAGTATGCTCCTATATCCATTTGATCGAATTTACCTTGAAAACGGTAATGTGCCCATGCATTTATACTTTCTTCGTTATATTTAGCTGTTTTCCCTTTTATATAAAATTTTCGTCCAGCAAATATTGTATATTTTGCTTCAATGGGACTAAATCCATCCAATATAGACTGGTTTGGTTCAAGCATATGATCCCATGTAAACCCTATCCATTGAATAGGATTATATAATAATACAGAAGAAGCGAAATCAACATAGCCAACTTGCTTAAGTGGTGGGACTTCAACAGAACCACCACTGACGCCTGAAAGTGTTAGTTGATCGTTAAAAATTAACCTATCGAATTGAATTGTACGATTTGACCTATAAAAATGAATTCCCGGACGTACTTGATAATTCTCAAAGATACGAAACTGATATGTATATTGTACTCCTATTTGAAAGCTTCCTAAACGTCCTCTACCAGCAATATCTCTCATTAATAACAGTCCTACACCGCTGTTTAAGTTAGGAATAAAATGATCAAAAGAAAAAGTTGTTGTAAAGAAAGAGCCTGGTATTCCTGGCCATTGATCACGAACATCAGTAATAATTCTGGAACCTTTAGTACTACCCGCAAACGATGGTGAAAGGTATAATGAATTTACAAAAAATTGAGAAAAGTGTGGATCTTGAGCTTTTGTATTAATAATACAAAGAAAAAAAATAATTAAATGCAACAACTCCTTTTTCATTCTTGTTTTAAAAATTTTAGAACAATTGTTTTAAATAAATCTTCGAATTGTATTCTTTCTTTCAAATCTATTTCCGTCGAAAAAGTATAATAATTTTCTGCTTCAACAATCATTTTGTATTTTTTTCGTGGTAGTAAAACCATAATATATTTACCGTTTTTGTTAGTTCTGTAAATTCCTTGAAGTTCTTTTGTGTCGTAGTCTATTATTGTGATTGTAGCTTTTAAAGGACCAACTTCTGGTTCGTTAGTCATAATTGTACCTCTTAAAACTATTCTATTTAATTGTGGATCAATAATTTCACCTATATATATATCCATTCCTCCGTTGCCATCCTCTCTATCTGACGAAAGATAAAATGTTTTTCCATCGAAAGTTGAAATAAAATATAGGTCGTCCATTACACTATTTAAAGGATATCCGAGGTTTACAGGAACCGACCAGTTACCATTTTCATCTTTTACAGAATAAAACACATCGTATCCTCCCATATTTTTATGCCCTTTAGAAGAAAAATATAATGTAACTCCATCAGGATGTATAAACGGAGATTCTTCATCGTATTGAGTGTTAATTGTAGGACCTAAATTCATAGGTCTACTCCAAGTACTATCTGGCATTAAAGTTATACGATAAATATCTTTTCCACCATATCCTCCTTCAAAATTAGCAGAAAAATAAATAGTACTTAAATCTTGCGATATTGATATAGATGTAACAGTAACTGTTTCATTAAAAATTGGTAGATTAGAAGGAACAGGATCCGTCCACTTCCCTTCAACATAATTAGAAACCAAAATGTTCCCTTGAATAAGATTTGGTGCTGTTCGAAAAATATACATCTGTCGCCCATCTTTAGAAATAGCAACAGTTGCATCGTGCATTTCAGTATTTAATGGTGAACCTATATTTTTTACATCAGAAAAAGTGCCATTAGTTTTTTGAACATAATAAATATCTTCATAATATTCGTAGTTTACATCTAGTTTACCTCCAGTAGAACCTTTTCTTCTACTTGAAAAATATATCGTATTTTCATCGGGACTTAATAAAGCACAATATTCGGGGAATGGAGTATTTATTCCACTATTCAAATTAGATATAGTAACATTCGATTTTATTAGCATCATTTCCTTACCATAGAATGATTTTTGCATATAATAATCTATTTCTTCTAAAGTAACATCTCTATTTTCGCCTGCGTTTTTGCATTCTAAAAAGCATTCAAGTGCTTTATCAAACATTTGCCTTGCATGATAAAGTCGCCCTAAATAAAAGTTTGCACATGCATATTGTGATTTCGCTTTTTGAAAATAATAAAACGATTCTTGTGATTCCCTTCTTAACTTAAAAATACACACTCCCAATTTATATGCCACATCAATATTTGTACTATCCATTGCATATAATTCGCTAAATAATGGCAAAGCTGTATGATAACTCTCCACATAAAATTCTTTATTTGCTTTATCTAGCTTTGAATAATAAATCTTAGATCGTTTAACTTGTCCACTTAGCGATATGGACAAAATTGTAAATAAAATTAGAATATTTGCATTTAGTTTCATAAAATTTACCTTAATAATGTAACATCGCCTGCTTTAAAAAAGGATCCTCCATTCACAAATTTACCTAAAACTTTCCAAACATATACATCTTGTTTACACAATTCCCCTTTATAATACCCATCCCAACCAACATGTGGGTCTTCGCTTTCAAATATTAGTTCACCCCATCTATTAAATATACTAAGTTTATATTTTTCTACACCAACAAATACCGGATGAAACACGTCGTTATTGTAGTCGTTTGGATTATAATAACCACCATTGGGACCATTGGGGTTTGGTGTAAATGCGCTTGGAAACTCAATTTTTCCTTCCGATTTGGCTACTACTGCACGATAAACAATAAAGGTATCGGGGCACTGATATTCATTATTTGCTATAAGGTGAATATCATATTCACCTTCTTGACTGTAATAATGTTTAGGATTAGTTAAAGTAGAAGTTTTACCATCACCAAAAATCCATAAAAAGGAATTTGCATTATGAGATAAATTAAAACATTGTACAGGTTGCGAAGGAATAAAAACAACACTGGGTGAAACTGTAAAATAAGCAATTGCATTTGCATATACATGAACTTCTCCTGCACTGTATATATCTTGCCCACCGTCTCCAATAGCTAAAAGTGTTATGGTATAATTTCCTGGTGTCGAATATGTATATGTTGGGTTTATTTCATTAGAGGTATTACCATCGCCAAAATTCCAATGGTATGTTTGAGAGTATTGACTTTGATTAGTGAAAGTAACTGTCAGCGGAGAACATCCACTAAAATACGTTGGAACATAACTTGCTATTGGCTTAGGTGGTATAATGTTAATAACTTTAGAATTAGAATCTTTACAAGAAGCAGAAAATGCTATTAAAGTAATAACATAAGAACCATAAGTAGAATATGTATAAGAAACAGGTTCTGATTGTAATGAAGTGTTTCCATCACCAAAAAACCACTGATATTGCCATGTTCCAGGTGTTGTGTTGTCAATGAGTACAGTTGTGTTTGGATAATGTAAAACATTCGAATCAAGAGCAAAAGAAACATTTGGAACCGGGTAAACGTAAATATTCTTATGATATGTTGCTGTACATCCATACGACGATGTTGCTGTTAATGTTATTGGGTAAATTATTGTTGTAGTAGTTTGATTTGTAAAAGTTTGACTTGGCTGGTATAAATTTGATGTATTGTTATTGCCAAAATCCCAAAAATATGTATTAGCATACATAGAATGATTATTAAAAGTTATGTTTAGAGGAGAGCATCCAGCAGTATCGCAGGTAAACAAAGCTAAAACTCTTGGATAAACATTAACAGTTTGATATGTGCTATCTTTACACCCATAACTATTTTGAACTGTCAACCAACACGTGTAACTTACTGTTGAGTTGGTTATATTATCATAAGTATGTAAAACAATTGCGTTTGAATTAAAAGAATTTGTGTTATCACCAAAGTTATAAAAAAAAGTATTTCCGCCTGAAGATTGATTTAAGAATTGAACTGTTAAGGGAGCACAACCATTTGATTGGTTTACAGAAAGATTTGCCATAGGTGAAGGATAAATTGTAATGACCGATGTAGCTGTATCTTTACAACCATAACTTGATGTTACAATTAAGGTAGTTAAGTAATTTATTGGACTAGAATTATTGTTTGTAAAAACAGTTGTTGGGTTTTGTTGATTGGAGGTAGATCCATTGTTAAAATTCCATTCGTAAGAAACATTAGTACTCGATAAGTTATTAAACTGTACTGTAAGTGGAGAACATCCACTTTGTATTGAAGAAAAATTTGCTTCTACTTTTGGATAAACACTAATTGTTTGTGAAATACTATCTTTACAACCAAATGTGTTAGTAGCAACAAGCGAAATAACATAATTTTGAATAGTACTTGTATTATTAACAAAGCTATGTTGTATAGATGATGTATTTTGGTCGGTATATGTTCCATCGCCCCAATACCATCGCAAATGATTCGCATTTTGCGATAAATTATTAAAATTAAAAACTGCCGGGCTACAAGTTTCAACTGCTTGAACACTAAAATCTGAAACTGGCTTTGGATAAATAACTATTGGTACAAAAGCTGTATCTATACATCCAAAAAAGTTTGTAGCAATAACTTGCACATAATAATTTTGTGAATTGCTTGTATTATTGACGTATTGGTGCTGAATAATATTATTCCCCTGCAATATCACTCCATTACCAAAGTTCCACACATATTGCTGTGCACCAGCTTGTGTCTGAAAATTGACAGTTGCAGGAGAACAAGATTCGGTAGGCGTTGCTGTTATAATATATTCAGGATCGGGATAAACAGTAACATATTGAATACTTGTATCTTTACAGCCATATATGTTTGTAGCAATTAGTTGAACAGCATAATACTTAATATAATAAGTATTGTTTACAAAAGTATGTATAGGATTAAAAAGAACCGATTGAGTTCCATCATTAAAATCCCATAAATATTGAACTGCACCAAACGACAAATTACTAAACTCAACAGTTACAGGGCTACAAGATGGCAGTGCGTTATGAGCAAATTGCGAAACAGGTAATGGGTTTACAGTTAATGTATGCTGTATGCTATCTTTGCAACCAAATTGAGAAGTAGCTATAAGCTCTACAGAATATTGAACATTAGTATTGGCAGTATTGTAAAAAGTATGCATAGGATTTTCTTCGATACTTTGTGTGTTATCTGAAAATTTCCATAAATAACTAACTCCATATTGACTAGTATTTTGAAATTGTACAGTGAAAGGAGAACATCCACTTGGATTTACTGGTAAAAAAGAAGCAATAGGTACTACATCAAAATTGATTGTAATTGTATCAGTATCAGTGCAAATATTATTTACTTCTTCCCAAATAAACTGATAACTCCCGTAAGTAACTGCTTGGATAAATGTGTTAGGTGTATTTGGTGAATTTATAGTAACATTGCCTGGTCCAGATAAAAATGTCCAATTCCCTATACCAACACTTGGAAATGCTTGTACGTTTATTTGTGTTCCACAAATACTTGTATCAGGACCGGCATATGCAATTGGTTTTTGTACAAAAGTAATTTGTACACTGTCGCTCGAAGTACAGCCAAAACCGAAAATTTCTTTCCATTCAAAATTATAAGTTCCGTACTGTGATACTGTAACTAAAGAATTAGGATTATTTGCATTATGAATATTAGCTGTCCCAGGGCCACTTTTTAAAAACCAATTTCCTGTTCCTAAACTTGGTAAGGCATTTAAATTATATGTTAAACCACATATTAAATCATCCTGCCCTGCATTTGCAATTGGAGTTGGCGATACTTGAATAACAATATTATCGTTTCCGTTACAACCTAAATTATCTTGAACGTAATAATATAAATGATAGGTTCCTGGAACATTTGTAAAAAAAATGGGATCTCTAATGTTAGCAGATGATAACAAGCTATCAGCACCTGTCCATAAATGAATTACATAATTTCCAGTTCCACCAGATGGGCTTCCGTTTAATTGCAGTGGGACACCTACACAAGCATGAGCAGGATCAGGAATAACGTTTGCTGTAACATTTGCCACGTTAATTGTTATGTTTTGTTGTCGCCAACATCCATTTACATCTGTTACTCTATATGTAAGATTGTATGTTCCTGGTGTAGTAGATACAAAGTAAGGATTTGGTATATTAGTAGCATTCAAGTACATTGTTGCTCCTGTCCATAAGTGTGATGATATCGGACCTCCACCAGGTGTAGGATTTGCATTTAAATAAAGTGTATCTCCTGGACAGATAGTTAAATTTGTACCTGGTTGCATGTTAATATTCGGACGAGCAAAAACGGTAACCTGAGTTGTCCTTGTTCCGGTACAACCATATTCATTTGTAACAGAATATGTAATTGTATGAGTTCCAGGACCGGCCACAGAAGGGTTGAATGTTCCTAAATTTGAGTTAGTTATACCCGTTCCAGACCATGTTCCACCACTTGGTGTGGCTTGTAAATTAACACTTGCCGAGTTAGTACAAAACGGACCTGCTGGTTGAATATTAATATTAGGATATGGAACAATAAGAATTAAAGCAGTAGTTTCTATTGGAGGATAATCGCCGTTTATAGGATCAGCAGGTGGACCGGATATGTTAGGATCGTCATAGGGATTACAAACATTCCAATTCCGTAAAGTAATTTCGAAAAATTGCCCTACTGTAGCTGTATTGGAAATATAAATAGGCAAACTTACGTTATTGGGTGGTTGAGGACCATAAACAGGACCAGGTGCTGCCACTACAGAGCCGTAATAAGGATATGTTTGTGCTACACCATCAACTAACACACCACTTATTGTATAGCTTGTACCATATATCCATTGAGTCCATCTTGTAAGATCATTAGGATTGTCGTTTTCAACAGGTGGTACACAATTCCATAAACTTACATCGTAAAAAGTAACTGTTGCACTATTCCCAACACAAATATGATAAACAACAGGATTTATTTGTAACTGCCCTCCATTATAATTGTCTGTATCCCATACAGTTACATTTTGTTGTTGAATACTACTTGTACAAAGCACTCCGTTTACTCTTAGAATAGCTTCTGGACGATAGTTACAACGCGGACCACCTTGCGGATATACGTGCACAATTGTTACTTTCCATTCTTTCAATAAAGGGTTTGTATTAATTGCCGATACTATTTGCATTGGGTTCCCATCATCCCAGTTAAATGCTATTTCTACAGGCGTCCCACCGTCGTTAACACCTCTATATGTAACTTCCCAAGTTACAGTAACAGGAGCACACAACTTGTCTGGAAGAATATCATTAGCTTTGGATGTAATATTGCAATCTTGAGCAATTGAATGTGTAAAAGTTAAAATTAAAAATATTTTGAAAGCTATTGCTCTCATATTTTTTCTAATTTTTACGAAACAAAATAACATTATGTTATACTTAATTATAAAAATATAAAAAGCTATATGCTTCTCAAAGAATATAAGATAGATTCTAATTGCCAAA
>JBBIKO010000061.1:0-8811 GCA_037445415.1 Bacteroidota bacterium | reverse complement strand
TGGCATTTTTAATATTTTTGTCGTATGAAAAAACAGAAACAGGCATAATAATTTCATCTTCTATTGATAACACTCGAGGTAATGAAGCCATTGCTACTATAGGCTTTATAACTTTGATAGATTTTTCGAAATTTCCATATGTATTTTTATATCTAGCAACAAGCATCAATCTAACTTCGCCCATGTAATTAGGGATTTTAATTGTGTGTGTGTTCTTCTTGCCTCGTTTTAAGTGATATGTTCCATCGAAAATAACCATTGGTTTAAATCTCTTCGATTTAAGTGCCTCAATAGCATCAAGCGATGTTTCCATTGCTTCGTCGCCACCAATTCCAATGATGTTTGAAAGCTTTCCGGTAAGTCCTTTAATAAAATAATCGAATAAATCCCATTGACTAAATAAATAAGATTCTTTGGAATAAAAATGTTGATAAGGATTTGGACTTTTGTATCGTGTTAATGAAAGCAATCCTTCGTCAACAATTGCAATAGTGTAATACATTTCTTTACCGTCTTTTTCAGAAACGGTAATTGAATAAGAACTTTCCGATTTAAGCTCGTTTGGTATTTGAACAATAGGATTTAGTTTTGAATTGGAATTTTCGACAAATATATTTCTTAGTCCATATAATCGCAATGGTTATCATTATCTATCTGACTATACGACTGAATGAGAGTAATACTTATATACGCATTTGGCGTCATTTCTGGGGTAGCTTTAAAGCGATAAGTATTTATCCCATTTGTCGTTTTTATCCATTTATATTGAATAATTCCTTTACTATTTTCTATGGAAATTAAAGCACGTCCGTTTGTACTACCTGGAAAACTTACTACAATTTCTTCATCAACTTTATAACTGTCTTTGTCTGTTGTAAACACAAGTTGTGTAGATGTTTGTTCTCTTTCGTCTGCAACTCTTGTTTTCCATTCTGGCCAATCAAAATATACAATTCTAGAAGAGGAATGCTTGCCTTCCAAATCTTTTGCTACCAAAAGATAGCGTCCATAATTATGTTTATCAATATTTACTGACCAAACAGTTTTTCCCGTATTTGTAATTAAAGTATCTGATTTAACTAACTTTAGATATGACTGCCCTCGATAGTTTAAATCTAAATATTCATCAAATTGATCCCACCACCATCGCCAATCAAGTTTGTACAACTTAAGTTCGATTGAACAAGTTTTGTTTTCAACGCTGCCATTTGCATTTAATGCTACTATATTAACATAATGATTTTTATCGGTATATAAAATTCCATAATCTTTATAATCTTCTTTAATAGAAAAACCTACATATGTTTTATATGGGCTATAAATAAATGAAGTTTGGTCGATGCTGAATTCTCCACCTCTTTCAAAAACTTTAGTTGTAAAAACAGCCTTCATCATACCAGGCGTTTCATCTGTAAATTGAAATTCTGGACGTATAGTTACCATTCCTTGATTATCTAGTAAATTATCAAAAACATTTATTTCTTCTGAATAATATTTTTTAGTAATATCATCGAAGACATAAGAATCATAACCTTTAAATTGAGTAGTTATGGGGAGCATCATCAAGTTGACTTGTGCTTTAAGATTTGCAGATGGAGCACCATGTAACCACTCTGATTTTAAATATAATTCGTTGTTTTCATAAGGTGTAAATATTTTATTATCAGAACTGAGTTGAATTTTTAATCTATTTGGTTTTATCGTCTCTATTTTTATTGTTTTTGTAAAAACAGAAGCACCAACTCTAACTTGTAATAAATAGTTTCCGGTTGGCGCATCTGGTAATGTAGCTGTTTTCCAAACATAAACATTGCTTTCATTTTTATTGAAAATTTGTTTATTATTGAGATTTCTTGACGGATCGAGTAGTTCAAATATTATTGGTTGCTTTGATGGTAAAGGATTATCTTCGTCTTCTTGTAAAATAAATGATAAAAATAAGCTATCGCCTGGTCTCCACACACCACGTTCTCCATAAATAAAGCCATTTATTCCATTAACAATGTTCTGTCCGGAAATATCGAACGATGTCATAGACAGCGATAATTCGCTACTTATTTTCAAATAAGAAGTCATTTGTTGTTTTTTTGCAACAACAAAATATGGTTCTTCTTTAATGTTAAAAACAACCTTCCCTTCGCCATCTGTAACTGACTTAAATAATAATTGTTTTGAGTAATCGAATACTTCTACCTCAACTCCGCTAATAGGTTCTGCTGTTTTGACATCGGAAGCAAAAACATATAACTGGTTATTAGGTGTTTTTTTTGCTATTAAAGCAATATCTGAAGCATATAAATTTTTAGAAACACATCTGCTTTCGCCGTAATAAGATTTATGGCATGGATTATCGCGATTTTCCCAATAATCGTTATAATCGTATTCATAATCGTAATAATTATTATAGTAACAGTGTTCGTCGTAATCAAAATAATCAAAACTCTTGTCTATCCTTGTTATTGGTGAAGAAATATTATTATTACAATCGAGTAATGTTTGATGCTGACGAAAGCCTAACGACACACGATATATTGAACCAGGATTTGCTTTAATATACTTTGAAATATCAATATTAAAACGTTTCCACTGGTTTTTATCGTTGTTTGTTACATTTAAAACAATAGTTCCTTTATGTATGATTTTTCCAACTCTATTGAGTTCGTATTTATCGTCGTAATTGTTAATTTGCAAAAATTGTAAGATATTATTTTCATAAATTTGTATAATTCGTATATCAACCTCTTTAAGGTTCATAGTCATAATTGGAATTAAACTTCCTTGTGAGTTAGATGGAATTATAAATCCTTCGTCGGCAAACATTACCTTTGGTTTTATATCGTGAAAGCTAATGGGAAAAGTTTTTTGTTCTTTTAATTTATTAAATTTAGTATTATGTACCCCTTTTAAAATATTTAATTGATAGTCGCCCGTGATAAATTCTGAAGTATATAACAAAACAATGTTATTTTGTATTGTATAACGCAAAACAACTTCTGGATTTAAATAGATGATCCCACCTAAATCTTGTTTATTATCTATAGGATCGGAAAAAACTAACATAATATTTTGTTCAGGATACTGATTAATAAAAACATCTAACAATTTAAATTCATCAATTGGTGGTATTTCAGCTTCTTTTTCTAATGTTGTTTCTATACCAAGAGGTTTGCCATCAAACATAATTTTTAAAAGTTGAAGATTATTTGTTCTTTTTATGCTATCAGTAACTATTTGATATACAATATTATCGTTTGTAAATAATTTAAAAGGTACACTTTTATTATTTAATTTAATATTCAAGCATTTTTCTATAAGTTCCTTTTCTTCTGCTTCAGACAATTTTAAAAACCAAGATATTGATTGTAATGAATAATCTTTTGATAATGTATTAACTTCATAATGTTCTATATCAAATGTTTGCGGGATTACGAAAACAGAAAAAATAAAATCATCTTTTTTTGATATGTTTGTTAATAGCTTGTTAATTTTAAATGTAATATAATATCGTTGATTATATTTTAAAGGTTCTTCTGGCCTAAATGACAATGTATTTTCATTTTTCCAATAAACTTTTCCACTTATTTTAGGCTCAAATTCGAACAATTGCTGTAATTCAGTTTCAGTAAGCTGATTATTTATAACAGTCCCCGAATTTAATTCGACAATAATTTCAGACTGTTTTGAAATAAATCCAGATGTAAATGCAGTTATATATTCTTTATATTCGTCGTAATTCGAAACATGCTTTTCTGTTTTTTTAAATATATGTTTGATTAAAAAAACTATTGATATCAAAGTAATAAATGCAACTACAATTAGAAAGAAATTTCTAGTTTTCATAATTTTTTTTTTCAAATATACTATACATTAAGATTAAAAAAAATTTTTTTATTAGACAGAACTTTCTCTGATAATCTCTATATTTTATACGAAAATATTATTCATTTTTTTAATATAATTAAAAAAATCATGAAAAAACATCAAAAAAAAAACATAGAATTACTCAATGATAAAAATAGTTTCTTGTAATAATCTTAAAATCGAAAATTAAAATGAAAAGCGTATATTTGCAAAAATTTTTTAAATGAAATATAATTTCGGTGGTTTAGAAGAAAAGTTTTCAAAATATGATAGCTCTAATGTAATCATATTACCTGTTACCTACGATGGTACAAGCACTTGGATTAAAGGAGCAGATAAAGGACCTGAGGCTATTATAAAAGCCTCAGCAAATATGGAATTATATGACATTGAATACGATACAGAATTTTATACAGTTGGAATTCATACTTTACCACCATTAGGTTCTTACAACGCACCAGAAGAAATGGTCGAAGATGTTTATAAACATGTTAAACAGCATATCTTAAATAAATTTATTATTACAATTGGAGGAGAACACTCTATAAGTTATGGAACTGTAAAAGCTCATGCCGAAGAATACAATCCTATTACTGTATTACATTTAGATGCTCATAGCGACTTACGTGATGAATACGAAGGTTCCAAATTTAATCATGCTTGCGTCATGGCTCGTGTAAAAGAACTGTGTAACATTGTACATGTAGGCATCCGTAGTCAATCAATAGAAGAAGTTTCAAATTACGAAAAAGAAAATATGTTCTTTGCACACAAATTATATTACGATAAATACTGGATTGACGAAGTAATTAGCCAAATTAAAACAGATAACGTATATATTTCAATTGATTTAGATGTGTTAGATCCTTCTATAATGCCTTCTACAGGTACACCTGAACCTGGCGGTTTATTCTGGTATGAAACTTTAGAATTGCTTGAAGAAACATTCAGACGTAGAAACGTTATTGGTTTTGATGTTGTTGAATTATGTCCAAACGAAAACAATAAAGCTCCAAACTTTTTAGCTGCAAAACTTATTTATAAAATGATTGGTTACAAGTTTTATATGTAAAAATAACAATAAATACATTTGTATTATGAAAAAATTAACCAAAAAAGAATTGCTAAAAGATGTTGTAAAACACATTGACATTAAAAAAATAGACAGTACACCTATCATCAATGCTATGCGTGACATGTCATTTACTTCACGCGAAGTTGCAAATGCTACCGACATTTTCATTAAAATGTTAAAAGACAAAAAATGTAGCGTAATACTAACAATTGCTGGTAGTACAAGTGCAGCAGGGTGCATGCAGGTTTATGTAGATATGGTTAAACATAATATGGTTGATGTTGTAGTTGCAACAGGTGCATCTATAGTTGATATGGATTTTTTCGAGGCACTTGGTTTTAAACATTATAAAGGAAGTCAATACGCAGACGATAAATTATTAAGGGAATATTACATAGATCGAATTTACGATACGTACATTGACGAAGAAGAGCTTCAAAAATGCGATCTAACAATTAAAAAAATAGCAGATACTCTTAAACCTCGGGCATATTCTTCGCGTGAATTTATTAAAGAGATGGGAAAATTTTTGACAAAAAACGCTAAGAAAAAAGATTCTTTGGTTCAAGTATGTTATGAGAAGAATGTTCCAATATTTTGTCCTGCTTTTACAGATAGTAGTGCTGGTTTTGGACTTGTAAAGCATCAAATTGACAATCCCAAAAAACATATAACCATTGATTCAATTGCCGATTTTAAAGAATTGACAGAAATTAAAATTAAAGCAGGCGAAACAGGTATATTTATAATAGGTGGCGGTGTTCCGAAAAATTTTACACAAGACACAGTAATATGTGCCGAAATTATTGGACACAATGTTCCTATGCATAAATATGCAGTACAATTAACAGTTGCCGATGTTAGAGACGGTGCTTGTTCAAGCTCTACATTAAAAGAAGCTTCGTCGTGGGGCAAAGTTGATACAGTTTACGAACAAATGGTATACGCCGAAGCTACATCTGTATTACCATTGATTGTTAGCTATGTTTATCATTCGGGAGCTTGGAAAAATAGAAAAGAAAGAGAATTTGCAAAATTGTTTGATTAAACATTTATAAATAGTCAAAAATAATTCTTTTGTAAAAAAACAAAATTCTAAACCGAAATAATTTTAAGTAATATTGTTACGAAATACATTTGACAAAAATTAAACATTTTTTAAATGTAATATTATTTGTAATTTTGCAACCCAAAATTTTTAAAAATAGTATGATAAAAATAACTCTACCAGACAATAGAGTAATTGAATTTGAGAAAGGAGTTACTGGATCAGAAATTGCTAAGTTTATTAGCAGAACTCTTGCCGAAGAAGCACTTGCAATAACGGTAAATGACGAACTACAAGATTTATCGAGAACAATAGAAGTTGACGCAATAATTAAAATACACACATGGGAAGATGAAGAAGGGAAGCATGCTTTTTGGCACAGTTCGGCTCATTTAATGGCAGAAAGCATTGAACAACTTTATCCAGATACAAAATTTGGCATAGGACCAGCTATTGAAAATGGATTTTATTACGATGTCGAATTTCCAGATGGTGTAGTAATTACAGATGCAGACTTACCCAAGATAGAAGCCAAAATGAAAGAATTGGCTCAACGCAAAGAAAATATCCTAAGAAAAAACATTACAAAACAGGAAGCAATAGAATTTTTTAGTAAGAAAAACGATTACTTAAAATTAGAGCTAATATCAGAATTAGAAGACGGAACAATAAGCGTTTATCAACATGGAAGTTTTACTGATTTGTGTAGAGGACCACATTTACCTCATACAGGCTACATTAAAGCAATTAAAATTTTAAGCTTGGCTGGAGCTTATTGGCGTGGCGATGAAAAACGGAAGCAGTTAACTCGAATATATGGAATTTCTTTCCCAAAACAAAAACTTTTAGACGAATATTTGCTCATGCTCGAAGAAGCAAAAAAGAGAGATCATAGAAAAATAGGTAAAGAGCTTGAGCTCTTTATGTTTTCACAATCAGTAGGAAGCGGTTTACCTATTTGGATGCCCAAAGGAACTCAATTAAGAGAACTACTCGAAAATTTTCTAAAAAAAATTCAAAAAAAATATGGTTACCAACAAATAATTACTCCTCATATTGCACAAAAAGAATTGTATGTTACATCAGGTCATTTCGAAAAATATGGAAAAGATTCTTTTCAATCAATAAAAACGCCACAAGACGGAGAAGAATTTCTATTAAAACCAATGAATTGTCCACATCATTGCGAAATATATAAAAGCAAACCACGTTCGTATAAAGAATTACCTATACGATTAGCAGAATTTGGAACAGTTTATAGATACGAACAAAGTGGAGAATTACATGGACTAACACGAGTCAGAGGATTTACACAAGATGATGCACATATATTTTGCCGCCCTGACCAATTAAAAGAAGAATTCATTAAAGTAATTGATATTGTATTGTACATATTCAAAATTTTATATTTTACTAATTATACAGTACAAATATCATTAAGAGACCCAAAAAATAAAGAAAAATATATAGGCAACGACGAGAATTGGGAAAAAGCAGAAAATGCTATTATCGAAGCAGCCAAAGAAAAAGGAATGGAAACAGCTATCGTTGTTGGAGAAGCTGCGTTTTACGGTCCCAAGCTCGATTTTATGGTAAAAGATGCCATTGGAAGAAAATGGCAGTTAGGAACTATCCAGGTAGATTATAATTTACCCGAACGTTTTAATCTTGAATATATAGGCGAAGACAATCAAAAACACCGTCCTGTTATGATCCATCGCGCACCATTCGGTTCCATGGAGCGATTCATTGCTGTTTTAATAGAACACACTGCAGGAAAATTTCCATTGTGGCTTACTCCTGAACAAGCTGTTATATTACCTATAAGCGAAAAATACAACAATTATGCAAAAAAAGTTGAAAATTTGTTAAATTTTTACGATATTCGCACTTTCGTTGATGAACGTAATGAAAAAATTGGCAAAAAGATACGAGATAATGAATTGAAAAGGATTCCATATCTTCTTATTGTTGGTGAAAAAGAAGAAAATGACGAAACGATATCTGTAAGAAAACAAGGTGAAGGAGATAAAGGAAACATGACAATAGAAAATTTTGCCAAAATGATTCAAAACGAAATTAACGAAACATTAAAAGAGTTATAAATTTTTAAAGGAGGTATAATAAAAAATTATTCAAATGCAAAACAAAAAAGATGATTTAGAATTTAATTATAAAATTAACGAACAAATAAAAGCCAAAGTGATAAGATTAGTTGGCGACAATATTGAAAATCCTGGAATTTATTCTATACAAGATGCTCTTAGAATAGCACAAGAAATGGAATTAGATCTAATTCAAATATCAGCTACAGCACAACCACCTGTTTGTAAAATTCTCGATTATCAAAAATTCTTGTATCAACAAAAGAAGAAACAAAAAGAAATGAAAGCCAAATCTTTAAAAATTATAGTTAAAGAAATTCGATTTGGCCCCAATACAGATGAACATGATTATAATTTTAAACTAAAACATGCAATAAATTTTTTACAAGAAGGAGCAAAGGTCAAAGCCTATGTTTTCTTTAAAGGCCGTTCAATTTTATACTCTGAACTTGGCAAAGAAATACTCGAACGCTATATTAAAGATTTAGAATCATATTCAAAAGTTGAACAAGAACCAAAATTAGACGGGAAACGTATGATTATAATGTTAGCACCAATATCTACAAAAAAGAAATAATTGTATAACCAAATAATAGTATAAGCTAATGCCAAAAGTAAAAACAAATTCTAGCGCAAAAAAAAGATTTAAAATTAGCGCTTCAGGTAAAATTAGGAGAAAACATGCCTTTAAAAGTCACATCCTTACAAAAAAGTCGAAAAAA
>JBBIKO010000060.1:0-8866 GCA_037445415.1 Bacteroidota bacterium | reverse complement strand
TTACACAAGTTTAGAAACTACCATAAAAAATGAAAAGTATTATAACCCCTGGTTTACAGAAGAAAACATAAAATATTCTTTAAAACACTGGAGTAAATTACTTACAGAAGAAAACATTTTAAAATGGATTAATTTATACTATTTGCAACTTATCGAAAAAATTAAACCGAAAAATGTTTTAATAGTTTCATCTGGTAATATTCCGTTAGTTTCGCTTCACGATATTTTATGCGTATTTTTAACAGGGCATCGCTGTATAGTAAAAATGTCTTCAAAAGATAAAAATTTGCTTAAAATACTTATTGAAATCTGGAGCACTAAATTCCCAAACATAGCAAAACAAATAATATTAACAGAAGACATTATAAAAAATTTTGATGCAGTTATAGCTACTGGAAGTAATCAGAGTTTAACATATTTCGAATATTATTTTGGCAAATACCCTCATATTTTTCGTGGGCATAAGAATAGTATTGCTATATTAGACGGTACAGAAACCGATACAGAATTGCAAAAACTAAGCGATGACGTTTTTATATATTTTGGATTAGGTTGCAGAAATGTTTCAAAAATATTTGTTCCTGTCAATTATAAATTTGACAATTTAATTAAAGCATTAAAAAAATGGGATAGTATTTTTTATCATAATCACTATTTAAATAACTATGAATATCAAAAAACTATATATTTGCTCAATAAAACTCCTTTTATAGATGTAGGTTTCTTTATGCTGAAAGAATCTGAAAATTTTTCTTCACCAATAGGTGTAGTTTATTATGAGTATTATTCAGATATTAGTATATTAGCAACAAGAATTAATGAATTGTCATCACAAATTCAATGTGTTGTGTATAAGGGAAATAAATATATAAAAACTGTTGAATTTGGCTCAAGCCAACTACCAAAATTATGGGAATACCCTGATAATATTGATGTTGTTAATTTTTTAATTAGTATATAGGCTATGGTTTATAAGTTTAAAGTATTATCTGACGAAGATCCAAAATTTTACATGGAAATCGAAATTCTTTCAAGTCAAACTTTTTACGATTTACATGATTTAATACAAGATGAATTAGAGTACGATAAAAGCCATCTGGCATCGTTTTATGTTGCAAGTCATAGCTGGCGACGTTTAAAAGAAATACCTCTTATGGCAATGGACAATTACATAGAAAAAGTAATAACTATGGAAAATGCTGTACTCAGCGATTATGTAAAAGATGCTCATCAAAAGTTTATTTATGTTTTCGATTACATTAACGACCGATGCTTTTATATTGAGCTAATAGACACAAAACCAGAATCTCCAAACATGTATTATCCTGTTTGCACCGATTTTGGTGGAGAAATTCCACAACAAATTGGCAAAAAAGATAAGAAAACTAGTATTTTCGACGAAGAAGAAGATAATTTAATAACTAACAGCTCATTAAAAAAACAAATGCCAATTTTAGGTGAAGAACTTGAAGACATCCCAGAAATTCCAATAGATAAAGACATTATACCGCCAATCGATCTTGAAATGGAAGAAGAATTAGAAGATGAAACAGGAGATTCGTATGACGACCATTTTGACGATGAAAATATAGATGATTTTGATACCTACAATGACTTCGACGACGAAGAAGAAGACGAAGAAAATAAATAATGACCAATAATAATTCATGGCTTGTTGTACTTGCAGGTCCTACTGCTGTTGGTAAAACAAAACTGGCCATTGAATTAGCCGAGTACTTCAAAACTTGTATAATAAACGCAGACAGTAGACAATTATATAAAGAATTACAAATAGGTACGGCACCACCTACACCAGAAGAACTAAATAAAGTAGAACATTATTTTGTTCAAATTCTTTCTGTAAAAGATTATTATAATGTTAGCCAATTCGAAAACGAAGTTATTAGTTTACTATATGAACTTTTCAAAACTCGTAAGCTAATATTTCTTGTTGGAGGCTCAGGACTGTACATAGATGCTGTTTGCAATGGAATAGATGATATGCCCAATTATGATCCCGAATTACGTAAAGAACTACTAATTCAATATGAAAAGAACGGTATTGATTGGTTTCGTGCTTTGTTAAAAAAACTAGACCCAAACACTTATCAAAATATTGATTTAAAAAATAAAAATCGCATTTTTCGAGCAGTTGAAGTTTGTTTGCAAACAGGAAAACCGTATTCCTATTTTCTAAAAAACACAAAAAAACATAGACCTTTTAAAATTTTAAAAATTGCTTTAAATCGAAACAGATTAGAATTATACGATATTATAAATAATAGAGTTGACAAAATGACAGAAAAGGGCTTAATAGAAGAAGCAAAAAGTCTTTATTCGTTTAAAAATTATACTCCTCTTAAAACTGTTGGCTATAAAGAACTTTTCGATTATCTTGAAAACAAGTATAGCTTAGACGAAGCAATTGATTTAATAAAAAGAAATACACGAAAGTATGCCCGAAAACAATTAACCTGGTTTCGACGCGATAAAGATTATCGTTGGTTTCATCCTAACGACAAATCACTTATTATACATTACATTGAAAACAACATAAATGAAAGAACTTTTTTTTAATAGCATTGGTAAAATATCTTTTCTTTTGCCCATTTCATTACTATCAAGATTAACGGGAATAAAAATTATTTGTCCTTTTTATCATACTATTGAACCAAACAAACCCGAATTATTCCGCCATTTGTATAAAACAATTTCTTTAAAACGCTGGATAGATGATATAAATTATTTAACCAAACATTTCGAAATATTATCCCCCGACTCATTTTACAATTCAATAAAATTTAATAAACAACCCAGAAATCCTTCTTTTTTTATTTCGTTCGATGACGGACTAAGAGAAGTTTACGAAAAGGCTTTTCCAATCCTGAAAGCAAAAGGAGTAAATGCTACAATATTTGTTAATACAGATTTTATAGATAATAAAGATTTGTTTTATCGTTATAAAGTTTCGCTTATTATTGAACAAATTGAAAAACAACCCTCTTTACAAACACTTGTTAATAGAATTCTATCAGATTTTACTCAATTAAAAGGTAATTCTGTAAGAGAAAAGCTTCTAAATATTTCATTAAAAGAAAAATTCATACTCGACAAATTGCTTCCTATCTGTGAGATAGATTTAGAATATATTTTAAAAACATATAAACCTTATCTCACATCAGATGAATTAAAAGAATTAGCAAACAACGGATGGCATATCGGTTCGCACGGAACAAATCATGATGAATTTCAATTGCTAAGCATCGAAGAACGTGAAAAGCAAATAATTCGATCGTTTAGTTTAATTGATAGTTATGTTAAACAATCGTATAGAATGTTTGCATTTCCTTTTACAGACTTTAGCATAAAGCCTCAATTTATTGAACTGCTACACTTACAACATAATGTTGATATAATTTATGGCGGAGCAGGTATTAATAAAGAAAATTTCCCTTATCATATTCAGCGAATACCCATGGAAAAGGCTTATACAAAATCGGCTGAACTTATGATCAAATCTGAATATTTTTATTATCTTGCTAAATGTATAATTGGAAAAAAATACATTAAACGATGATAGATTTTGTTTTATTAAACAAACAACAATTAAACGAATTTATAAACAGTAGTAAATACAAGGAATTGCCTGTTTTACCCATTTCGTATCACAGAGCTATTTCACACATAAACAATCCCAGAGCAAAAGACAACGATTTATTACTAATTTTAGCATACGAAGAAAACAATTTGCTTGGCTATTTAGGCATTTTACCCGACGACATTTTTACATCTTCTGGTGAAGTATTTCATGTTGGCTGGTTAAGCTGTATTTGGGTTAGCCCCTTAGCACGTGGCAAAGGGATTGCAAAAAAAATGGTTTTGTCTGCTTATCAAGCATACAATAAACATATATTAATTACAAACTATACAAAAGAAGCTGGTACACTTTATCATAAACTTGGAATTTTCGAAAAACTACCAGATTTGATTGGAATCAGGTATTACAAAACAATGTGCCTTTCTAAATTACTACCTAAGAGATATCCAAAAACTGCAAATTTTAAATTGATTTTTAAAATATTTGATAATAGTTTTAATTTGATTTGGAATTTATTTTTAAAAAACCTGTATTTCGATTTCGGTCAACCATCCGAAATTCCTGATAACATTTTTATAAAAAATTCATCTTTACACAATTGTAATATTGGTTTTAAACGACAAGAAGATGAATTACGTTGGATATTCAAATTCCCTTGGATAATACAAGTTGATAAATTAAGCGAAGATTCAAAAAAATATCATTTCTCAAGCGAAGAAAAACAATTTGTATCAAAAATTATTAAAATAAATAATGATAACAAACAAGTAGTATATTTAACTTATATTTTACGAGACGGACATTTAAGAATTCCGTACGTAATAAACAACGCTTTAAATTCCACCGAAATAGCAAATAAAATAAATTATTTAGCTTGTTCAAAAAAAGTAGATGTTATTACGTTATTTTTACCATCAGATATTTTAAAAAAAATAAAAATTAAAGCTATTTTCAAGAAAAAAATTAGAAGACAATTTTTAATTACACAAGTTTTAAAAGAAAAAATTTGCAAAAATGACGATTTAACTATTTTCGATGGAGATGGTGATGCAATTTTTACTTAAATTTTTACTGTTCGTATTCAAGTAGTTTCCCTGTTGGCTTTTCTTCTAATAATTTATTTTCGCCATAAGCTACAACTCCATTGACTATTGTATATTTTATACTTGAACTAAAATTATAATGTTCGAACAACGACCAATTACATTTGTAAAGCAAATTTTGTTTTTCTACATAAGTGTTAGAATTCAAATCAACAATTGTAATGTCGGCAAAATATCCAGGAATTAAGTTGCCTCTTTTCTTTATATTAAACTTTTTTGCAGGATAATATGCCATTTTTTTTGCAATAGTCGTCAAATCAATATATTTCATGTGATACAACTCTAAAATACTTAATAGTGAATGCTGAATAGATGGTACCCCCGATGGACACTGAAAATATTTATTTTGCTTTTCGATAATTGTATGTGGTGCATGATCTGTTCCTATGGTATAAACTGCTTTTGTCTTTAAGGCATTTCTTAACGCTTCTTTATCTTTTTCTGTTTTAACAGACGGATTACATTTTAAAAAGCCTGTATATTTTGAAAAATCGTTTTCGCAAAACCACAAATGTGGAGTACATACTTCGGCAGTGATGTTGTCGAATATTGTTTGACCAATTATATCAATTTCTTCAGCAGTACTTACATGTAAAATATGAACAGATGTTCCGTAAAGCTTTGCTAACTCTATTACAACAACCGTAGAATCTATACATGCTTCTCTGCTACGTATTTTCGAGTGATAATTGAAGGGAATGTCATCGCCATACAAATTTTTGTAGTATTGCGTATTTTTTTTAATAACAGATTCTGATTCCGAATGAATTACTATAGGCAGAAATGAATTTGAAAAAAGTTTTCTTAGGTATTCACTATTTTCAATAGTAACATCGCCAGTCGAACTACCTAAAAAAACTTTAATTCCGGCTACTTCGTTTTTTGGAAATTTAAGCAATTCTTCTAAGTTGTCGTTTTTTGCTCCAACAAAAAAACCTATATTCACATAAGACGAATTACTTGCAATATTTTTTTTATGTACTATTTGTTCAATATTTCCTGCATAAGGAATTGTATTTGGCATGTCGATAACAGAAGTAACACCCCCTGCAAGTGCAGCTTTAGATTCACTTTCTATTGTTCCTTTATGTGTGAGCCCAGGTTCTCTAAAATGAACATGGCTATCAATTATACCGGGAAAAACATAGTAACCCGTTACATCTAAAACTTCTATTTCTGAATTATCTATTACAATTCTATCTTGAATATCTTTTATAAATTCTCCTTCTATTAGTGTATCTTGTTTTTTTACCTCGTTTGTAGAAACAACAAATCCATTTTTTATTAGTATTTTATTCATGTAGATAATTTAGGATATTTTGCAAAAAAACTCAACAACTTCATTTTAAAAACTCCGAAAATAGCTTCTTTAAAAATGCCACCACTCATTTTTGATTGACCATATTTTCTATCTGTAAAAATAATTGGTATTTCAATAATATTAGCTCCTATTTTCCATGAATAAAACTTCATTTCAATCTGAAAACCGTAGCCTTTCATTCTAATTTTGTTAAAGTCCATTGTTTCAAGGATTTTTCGGTGGTAACATACAAATCCAGCTGTTGTATCTCTAACCGGTATCCCTGAAATAAAACGAACATAAGCCGAGCCAAAGTAAGACATTAAAATTCGCCCCATTGGCCAATTAACAACATTAACTCCTGAAATATATCTTGAACCAATAACCAAAGCATAGTCATTTGTAGAAGCAGTCTTATACAAACGACATAAATCTTTTGGGTTATGCGAAAAATCTGCATCCATTTCGAATATATAAGTATAACTTCTTTCTAAACACCACTTAAAACCTGCAATATATGCAGTACCTAAGCCCAATTTACCATTTCGTTCTATTAAATGAAGTTTTAAAGGATAATCTTTTTGTAAGTCTTTTACAATATTTGCAGTACCGTCAGGCGAACCATCATCAATAACAAGTATATGAATTTCTTTTTCTAATGAAAAAACTGCTTTGATTATAGCACTTATGTTTTCTTTTTCGTTGTATGTTGGAATTATAACAACCGAATCCGACATTAATATGTAAATTTATGCAAACCTAATGAATTTTTATTTTTCAACAAAACACTATTTAGTTAAATTGTTTCAAAATTAAATTAATTCAATTTTTGCCTTTTCTTTTTATCAAATAAACAACAAACCATGCAACTGCTGCTAAAAAAATCCATAAAGGCCATAAGTAAAAAATAAATACTATTATCCATAACAATCCGTTCCATCCTGACTCAATTGCTTTTTTAATTTTCTTAAAAAATCCAAATTCTACCGGCTGGTGTTCATAAAAAAAAATAGTAAGTGTACTATAGCTAACCTGATTTTGCAAATATTTTAATCTTACTTGAAAAGCATTTAACTCCACCTCTATTTTACCAATTTCTCTTTCTATATCTAGAATTTCTGCCACATTTTTAGCCTTTTTTAGCAATTCGGTATAACGGTTTAAAATTTCTTTTTTCGATTTTATTCTACTTTCTACATCAATATATTCTTCTGTAACATCTTTAACGTTAATATCTTTACTTTCAAGCTTTGTAATTAAACTTGAAACATTTTTTACGAAATTATCAAACACTTGCGAAGGTATTCTAACAACCATTTCATACATTTTTTGCTCACTATAATCGTAAATATTTTCTCGTGAAATATAACCATTCATTGCCTTCGTTAGCGAATCTATTGCTTTACGTGTTTTTTCGATATTTTCAGTTTCAAAGCGAATATTTCCTTCCTTAATAAGCTTTCTATCTGAAATATCAACTTTTGATATATCGACAGATGGTTCTACATCGTTTTTGGTATAACTACCATCACTCGCTTGTTCTGAACTATAGGATAAACCTTTTTCTGCTACATCATATTTATAAGTGTTTGAACCACAGGCTACAACGATAAAAATAAACGTAATTACATACAAATAATAAAACTGTTTCATAAATATTTATTTTTTCAAATATAAATAATTTTTTTTCAATCTTAAAGATTTATATCCATTTTTTTACTAATGGAAATATACGTCCAAGCCCAAAAGCTTTTGGCGAAATACGAATAACAGGTGGAGCCTGATAACGCTTATAATCCGTCTTTTGCACCAATTGATATACTTTTTTTATAACCTCTTTATCAAAACCTAATTGGGCTATGTCTGAAATGTGTTTTTGCTCTTCGATTATATGGAATAATATTTTGTCGAGAATACTGTACTCTGGCAAACTATCACTGTCTTTCTGATCTCGTCTTAATTCTGCAGAAGGAGCTTTAAATATGATATTTTTGGGAATTCGTTCTTTATCTTTGTTTAAATAATTAGCAAGCTCGTACACTTGTGTTTTATATAAGTCGCCTAATACAGAAATAGCACCACACATATCTCCATAAAGTGTGCCGTAGCCAACTGCAATTTCGCTTTTATTAGATGTATTTAATAACACATAACCGAATTTATTCGAATATGCCATTAAATAAATAGCCCTTATTCTTGCCTGAATGTTTTCTTCTGTTATATCTTGTTCTTTACCTTTAAATAATGGAAATAATGCTTCGTTTACTTTCTCAAATACTTGTTCTATTGAAATTATATCGTAAGAAATATTATTTCTTTTGCATAATTCTATAGAATCGTCTATTGAATGTTTTGAAGAGTATCTCGATGGCATTAACAAGGTGTGCACGTTTTTTGCTCCTATGGCATCTGCTGCTAATACAGTAACAACGGCACTATCTATTCCTCCTGAAAGACCTAAAACAACTTTTTGAAAATTATTTTTTTTAATATAATCTTTTATTCCTATAATAAGGCTACTGTAAATACTTTCAATTTGGCTTATGTGAGTAAAACATAATTTGCTGTCTTCTGAATTTGTGTAAAATATTTGTTCTTCGAAGAAAGAAGCTATTTGAATACTTTCTTCTTTAATATAAGCCGACCCCCCATCAAAAACTATGTCTGTTTGACAGCCTACTTGATTAGCATAAACAATAGGGCAAGATAGTATTTTTTGAGCTTGTTTTAATATTTCGTAACGATATTGAATTTGCAAATACGAATAAGGCGAGGCAGCAATATTTACCAATAAATCTGGTTTTAGTTTATTATTCTCTTTCAAAACATCGTACCGATAATATGGCTTCTCTGGAGATGGATTTT
>JBBIKO010000059.1:0-9262 GCA_037445415.1 Bacteroidota bacterium | reverse complement strand
GAAAACATAGAAGAATTTGTTAATCAAAATTCTGATAATCCCTTTGCAGAAGAATATTTTAGCAAAGGAGAATTATCAACTTCAATAGATAGTTTAATATTTGCCTCCAAACCAGGATTTACTTATGGTCCATATGTCGAAAATGATAACTACATATTAGCAAAATTAGTAAGTTTTAAAAGTATGCCAGATTCTGTACATTCTCGCCATATTTTAATTGCTCCTAACGAAAAACGTACAATGGAAGAAGCGAAGAAAATTGCTGATAGTTTAAAAACATTATTAGATAAAAAAGCTGATTTTGCATTATTGGCAAAGCAGCACTCAGATGACAAAGGCTCGGCACAAGAAGGTGGAGATTTAAAATGGTTTAAACGTGGAGTAATGGTAAAACCATTTGAAAAAGCTGCATTCGAAGCTAAAAAAGGTGAATATATTGTTGTAGAATCGCAATTTGGTTATCATATAATAGAGACATTAGAAAAGTCAAAAGAGGTAAATAAAGCTGAAGTTGCATTTATTAGCTGGAAAATAGAACCTAGCTCTGCAACATATCAAAGTGTTCAGAGCAAGGCATATAAGTTTGCTGGAATGAGTCAAACACCAGAATCCTTTGAGAAAAACATAAATAATGAAGGACTATCAAAAAAAATAGCAAGTGGATTAAGAAATACAGATAGAACAATTGCAGGTTTCGAGCACGCTCGCGAAATTATTCGTTGGGCCTATAAAGCTAAAAAGGGAGAAATATCCCAACCTTTTGAGTTTCAAGATAAATTTGTTATTGTACTTTTAACTGAAGCTCGTGAAAAAGGTTATGCATCTTTTGAACAAGTTAAAGAGCAATTAACAAATTCTGTTAAAAAGGAAAAAAAAGCAGAAAAATTTATCCAAGAGTTTAAGACGCATTTAAATACTGCCAATATAAAAGAAATATCATCTAAAATGAACTTACCAATTATGGATGCCTCAGCCACTTCATTCACATCGTTTAGCTTACCAGGCATTGGAATTGAACCAAAAGTAATTGCTGTTTTAGCAACAATTCAACCAAATAAAGTATCGCCACCAATAAAAGGTAATAACGGTGTTTTTGTATTAAATGTATCTGAAAGAAACAGTAATAATGTTACAGATGTTAAACAAACACAGCAACAGTTAACGTACGAAATTAGAACACGTGTTGATTATCAGGCATTTGAAGCATTAAAAAAATTATCCAATGTTATTGACAACAGGATACTATTTTATTAATAAAATAAAGCCATTGTAATAATGGCAATTTTGTATGGAAATTGAGTACATTCAAAGCTCACAAAATCCTAAAATAAAGCTTATTAATAAACTTTACACTTCTAAAGGTCGTCAAAAACTTGGTTTGTTTGTAGCTGAAGGGTTCAGAGAAATATCAATGGCATACAATTCTGATTTTAGGTTGCGTTATATTTTCGTCAACAAACATTTTTTTAAAAGGAAAGACATAAATAGTTTTCCGTTTAAAGACGAAAAGTTTTATCAGATTGAAGATTCGCTTTTTTCAAAAATTTCTTATCGTGAAGATACAGAAGGCATTATTGCAGTGTTTGAAACAAAAGAACATACATTAAGCAAAATAAAATTATCAGAAAATCCATTTATAATTGTTGTTGAATCGGTAGAAAAACCAGGTAATTTAGGTGCAATATTGCGTACTGCCGATGCTACATTAGCCGACGCTGTCATAGTTTGTAATAAAATTATTGATTTATATAATCCCAATGTGATACGCTCGAGTATAGGTTGTTTATTTTCAGTTCCTATTGCAGTTTGTACAAACGAAGATGCTATTGAATGGCTAAAATCTATAAATATAAAAATATATAGTTCAGCACTTCAAAATGCTGTGAATTATTATTCTATAAATTTTACTCTGCCAACAGCCATAGTTTTTGGAACCGAATCGAAAGGATTAAGCGATATTTGGAGAAAAAACTCAAATACAATAATTAAAATACCTATGCTTGGCAAAATTGATTCTTTAAATGTATCGAATTCAGTAGCAGTGATTAGTTACGAAGTATTACGACAAAGAAATTTTTACTGCTAATTAGTTTTCAGAAGCAAATCAACAAAATCATTTTTTAGTTGTAATATTTATTAAAATAATTGATTATTGCAGAAAATTCATTTTTGCGAACAAATGTGGAAAAGTTATAATAATAATAATGTGTGATAACATTTTTAAGTAAGTAAATTTTATGCTTATGTTTGATGACTAAATAAATATTTTAATACCTCCAATAACCCAGCGTCCTGGCATTGGAATATTAGCTATATCGTAATAATATGCGTCAAATAAATTAGATCCACTAATATATAATTCTGTATTTTTATATGTGTAAACAATTTTTCCATCAAGTGTTATGTAAGGTTTATATTTTTTTTCGATGTTAGTCGGAAATTCTGTGAATGTTCCCATACGTTCATGGTAAAGAACTACCCACGATGCTTTAAGATTGTTAATAATTTGATGGTCTATAATTAAACTTACTTTATTGCGTAATACATCTAAAGCATATTTAGAGTAATAATTACCGCTTTGTTTTGTGATATTTATGTAAGAATAATTCAAATGTATTTGTTGTAATAATGAGCTTGGTTTTATTAACTTATGCTTGTAATTGATACTTAGTTCAAAACCTGATGTATTAACGGTTGTAATGTTTTGGCTTTTCCATTTTTCGTTTGAACTTAGTCTAACCCAGTCAATTATGTTTTTTCCTTTTCTTATGAAATAAGCAGTTTGAACATGTAAATATTTTTCAAAAAATTTTATTCCTATTTCATAATTCAATGCTTCTTCTGGCATTAGATCAATATTACCTGTATGAGCAGGATCTTTATAATATAGTTCGGTGTATGTTGGTAATCTTAATGAACGACTAACTGACGAGAAGAATGTTATATTAGAATTTAAGTAATAACCAAAGTCTATGCCTGGATAATAGTAAAGTTGCTTATTCGATAAAAAAGTTACCATTAATCCACCAGAAAAATACATATTATTAAATTTTTTAGAATGATCGCTAAAAATCGACCAATAACTTTTGTTTGCTTTTTTTGTAAAAATTCCATTTTTTTCGAACGGTGCTTTAATTGTGTCATTAATAGATTCACCTAACACATTACTTAATATTTGTTCGTAACGATAATCTATTCCTAAGGTTGTTTTTCCTGCCTTTGTATTGAATGAATAATTACTTTGTGCTCCCGAAACTTGAGTCATGTGATAATTATGACTTTTGTACCATACTGGAATGACACTTGACGGTAAATCATGTCTGAACAATTCAAAACGATCGTGGTGTTGACGATAATATGCCTGTAAAATCAATGTACTTTTTTGAAAGTAGAGTTTATTGTTTAAAGAAGCAAGTAATGCTCTTGTTTGTTCATATTGATCTGGAAACTTTGGAGTATAAAAACTGTTAGCTCCAAAAGATTTATTTTCTGCTGCAACGAGTGCTTGTAATTGCTGATTTTCTGTTTTATAAAAAGCTTGCCACATAATTTGATTATGATTGAAATCTGTATTTTTGCGATATCCATTGCTTTGATGACGATTTAATGCAATTATTTGTTGTGTATTTAATAATTTAAAGCATCCTATTGTCTGTCCACTAAAATATTTAAAATCGCCTCCTGAAAGTGAGAATTTATTGTCTAATTTAACTTTAGTAACAAGATTTATAGCTCCTGTAAATGCATTTGCTCCGTAACGTCGTGCATCACCACCCGATAGTATTTCTATTCTTTCTATCATTTTAATGTCTATAGGTATATTCATATTGTGATGACCAGTTTGTGGGTCATTTACAGGAATACCATTTATCATTAATAGTACTTGCTCGTAATTACCGCCTCTAATGCTTACATCAGATTGAACACTATGTACACCACGTTGCCTAACATCAATACTTCCAAAGTAATCAAGAATATCGCTTAAAGACGATGCAGGCATTTTTTTAAGTTCTTCATTATTTATTACTTGAACAACACGTAATTCTTTGTTATAAGCTGTACTTACTCTATTAGAATTTATTTCTATTTCTTTAAGAAAAATTGTGTCTGTTTGAGATAACAATTTTATTGTTAATAAAATACAACCAATTGAAAAAAAAACTCTCATGTTCAATTTTTTTGCAAAGTTAGAGAAATTTAAATTTTACGAAAAAATGTTTTAAAACAATGGTGTTTACTATAATATAAATTTGACTAAATTTGTAATAAATTATTGTAATATGCCCGAAATGGAGCGAGTAGGTTTATTGTTTGGTTCCTTTAATCCTATACATAATGGGCATTTGATGATAGCAAATTATATGTTAATCGAAATACCTTTTGATGAGATATGGTTTGTTGTATCTCCTCAAAATCCATTTAAAAAGAGGGAGAGTCTTGCAAGTGAACATAATCGTATCGAAATGGTAAATTTAGCTATTGCTGATTTTAATTATTTTAAGGCTATAGATGTAGAGTTCAAAATGCAAATTCCTTCATACACAATAGAAACACTTAAACTATTAAGAGAAATGCACCTGCAAATAGAGTTTTCATTGATTATGGGAAGCGATAATTTGCAAAACTTTCACAAGTGGAAAAATTATCATGAAATTTTAGAAAATTATAAAATTGTTGTTTATCCACGTAAAGGTTTTAATATAAATATTGAGCATAGTAATATTAATGTAATAAAAGCACCAATAATAGAATTATCTTCAACTTATATAAGAGAAAAAATCAAACAGCGAAAAAAAATAAACTTTTTCCTTCCCGAAAAAGTTTATCAATACATTGAAAATAATACCTTATACAAGTAAGATATATTATTCTTGTTCTACATTTGAATCGTTGCTAGAAAGATTAATTTTGTTGTTTCTTATGAATTGAACCACATCGTTTAATCCTTCAGCAAATTTTTCGAAATCTTCTTTGTAGAGATAAAGTTTGTGTTTTTCGTAATAAACAGAGCCATCTGGTCTAATCTTTTTTTTGCTTTCTGTGATGGTTAAATAATAGTCATCTCTTTTGGTTGATTTTACATCAAAAAAATAAGTTCTTTTTCCTGCACGAACAGCCTTTGAATATACCTCATCTCGACTGCGTTGTCTACTTCCCATAAAGTTTTCGTTTTCTTCCATCATTTTTTCAAGTTTTTGAAAATAATAGCAAATTTAAAATCTTTTTTTGAAATCTACAAATTTATTTTTTTGTTTTTATCAAACTATTTGTATTTGTAGTTTATTTTGAATAGTGTCCGAGTTTTTATTTCTCGTTATATTTTAATTTCATTTATTGCCTTATTGTTGAGATGATTTTCATGAATAACTTTTTGCGAAAAAAAATTACATAATTGTTTTGAGAATTAAAATTATAGCTATATTTGCAAACTGCAAAAAATAACCAAATAAAATTATATAATATGACAAAAGCTGATATTGTTAACGAGATTTCAAGAAAAACTGGAATTGAAAAAGTTTTAGTTCAAAAAACTATCGAGTCGTTCATGGAAACTATGAAAGAATCCATGGTAAAAGGTAATAATGTTTATTTACGGGGTTTTGGTAGTTTTATCTTAAAAAAACGTGCTAAAAAGATAGCAAGAAATATATCAAAGAATACTACTATTGTCATTCCTGAACATTTAATTCCAGCTTTTAAACCAGCAAAATCATTTGTAAATGAAGTAAAAACAAAAGTTAAAATTAAATAAAAACTAATGTTATGCCTTGCGGAAGAAAACGTAAAAGACATAAAATGGCGGTTCACAAACGCAAAAAACGTTTAAGAAAAAATCGTCATAAAAAGAAAATTCGCTAAAGTAATATTTGTTAAATAAGCTAGAACCTATAGTTTGAATTGCTATAGGTTTTTTCTATTTTTTAAAACTTACTAATGTGATTAGGGAGCTTTATGTAGATGTTGATATTAACGAAATTAAGATAGCACTTCTTGAAGATAAAAGCCTTGTAGAATTTAATAAGGAAAAGAATAATCTTCAATTTAGTGTTGGTGATATTTATTTAGGTAGAGTTAAAAAAATAATACCTGGTCTTAATGCTGCTTTTATAGATATTGGTTATTCAAAAGATGCCTTTTTGCATTATCTTGATTTAGGACCACAATTTTTGTCATTACAAAAATATTTAATGCAATTATTAAAAAATCCCAATGCAAGTAGCCAATTAAGCAATTTTGAATCTTTGCCAGAAATAAATAAAAACGGAAAAATAAATGAAGTACTAAAACAAGGTCAACCAATAATTGTTCAAATAGCAAAAGAACCTATATCAACGAAAGGACCACGATTAACTTCAGAAATTTCAATTCCAGGAAGAAATCTTGTTCTTATACCATTTTCAAATAAAGTATCGGTTTCTCAAAAAATTAAATCGTCAGAAGAAAATAAAAGGTTAAAACTGATATTAGAATCTATTCTTCCAAAAAATTATGGAGCAATTGTCAGAACAGCTTCGGAAGGAAAAAGCATGTCTGAAATAGAAACAGAATTACGAGAATTGATAAAAAAATGGGAGTCAGCTTTTTATCAAATACATCAAAAACCTCAACCTAGTTTAATTTTGGGCGAGTTAGATCGCACTCACGCCATACTTCGCGATTTACTTAACGAATCTTTTGCAAACATTTATGTAAACGATAAACAGATAGCTCAAACTATACGCTCATTTGTTCAATCAATAGCACCCGAAAAAGAAAAAATTATTCGGACATATAATGGTAAAACACCTTTGTTTGAGCAATTTGGAATAAACAAGCAAATAAAATCGCTATTCGGGAAAACAGTTACTTCAAAGTCAGGTATATATATTGTTATAGAACATACAGAAGCTTTACACGTAATTGATGTTAACAGCGGACATAGGCAGGTAAACCAAAACGATCAGGAGCAAAATGCATTAGAAGTTAATTTGATTGCAGCAGAAGAAATTGCACGTCAGTTAAGATTAAGAGATTTAGGTGGTATTATTGTAATAGACTTTATTGACATGTATAAGGCTGAAAGCAAAAAGATTCTATACGAGAGGATGAAAAAATTGATGGAAAAGGATCGAGCAAAACACAATATTCTGCCCCTTAGCAAGTTTGGTTTAATGCAAATTACACGACAACGTGTAAGACCCGAAATTAACATTGTTACAAATGAAACCTGTCCAAATTGTTCAGGTTCAGGAAAAATTACAAGCAGTATTCTAATAGCCAATCAAATTGAAAGTTATTTAGATTATTTAGCAAAAAAAACTAAATATAAATATATCAACATAAAAGCAAATCCTTTTGTGGCAGCATATTTAAAACAAGGATTTTTCTCAAAAAGATTGAAATGGATATTGAAATACAATAGATATATAAAAATTAGTTCAGATAATAAGTTGCCATTTTTAGAATATCATGTATATAATTATCAAGGTATAGAAATAGATTTATAAACTATGAAAAGAACAAAAATTAAAGAATTATTAAACAATTGCGAAGTAAATAATGAATACGTTGTTGAAGGATGGGTTAGAACGCATAGAAATATTAAGAATGTTAGTTTCATTGCACTTAACGATGGTTCTGTTATTCATAATATTCAAATTGTTGTTGATACAACAAATTTTAACGAAGATTTAATTAAACAAATAACAACAGGTGCTTGTATTCGTGTAGTGGGCACATTAGTTAATTCGCAAGGGCAAGGTCAAAAAGTGGAAGTTATTGCTAAGGAAATTTTTATTCATGGAAAATGCGATTCTGATACTTATCCGCTTCAAAAAAAGGGACATAGCTTAGAGTTTTTGCGTTCAATTGCACACCTTCGACCTAGAACCAACACTTTTGGTGCAATATTTAGAATAAGACATCACTTGTCGTATGCAATTCATCACTATTTTAATTCAAAAGGTTTTGTTTATTTACACACACCAATTATTACAGCCAGCGATTGCGAAGGGGCAGGTCAAATGTTTAGAGTTACTACACTTGATTTATACAATTTACCAAAGACAGAAGATGGTAAGATAGATTTTAGCCAGGATTTTTTTGGTAAAGAAACAAGTCTTACTGTTTCTGGTCAGCTCGAAGGCGAACTAGGAGCTTTAGCTTTATCTGAAATATATACATTTGGTCCAACTTTTAGAGCCGAAAACTCTAATACACCACGTCATTTGGCAGAATTCTGGATGGTTGAACCAGAAATGGCATTTTACGACATTAACGATAATATGGATTTAGCTGAAGAATTTATTAAATATCTTGTACAATATGCACTTGAATATTGCACAGACGATTTAATGTTTTTTAACGAAATGTACGACAAAGAACTAATTAATCGTTTGCAATTCGTACTAAAAAATTCATTCGAAAGAATCGCATATACAACAGCTATAAATATTTTAATCGATTCAAAAGAAAAATTTGAGTTTCCTGTGTCGTGGGGCTGTGATTTACAATCGGAACACGAACGATATCTTGTTGAAAAATATTTTAAACGCCCAGTTATTATTACTGGTTATCCAAAAGATATTAAAGCTTTTTATATGAAACAAAACGATGATAATAAAACAGTTAGAGCAATGGACGTTTTGTTTCCTAAAATTGGCGAGATAATTGGTGGTTCACAACGCGAAGAAAATTACGAAAAAATATTAAATAGAATTAAAGAGCTTCATATAGAAGAAAAAGACATTTGGTGGTATTTAGAAACACGAAAATTTGGTACAGCGACACACAGTGGCTTCGGATTAGGTTTTGAAAGACTTATTTTGTTTATTACAGGAATGTCAAATATTAGAGATGTAATTCCTTTCCCTCGTACACCTAAGAATGCTGAATTTTAAAATGTTGTTTTTTTGAAACTTTTTTTGCTTAACTTCGTTTCACTTGAAAAAACACTATGTTAGAACAGAGTCTTCAACAAAAGTTGTTGCAAAAATTATCGCCGCAGCAAATTCAGTTAATAAAAATGTTAGAAATTCCTATAATGGAATTAGAACAACGCATAAAAAAAGAGCTCGAAGAAAATCCTGCACTCGAAGAAGGAAGTGAAGACGATGATATTACAGTTGAAGCAGTTGATGAAGATGAAAATAAAGAGGATGAAGAAATTCAAACAGACGATTTGCAAAACGATATAGATGCTAACGAAGATGAAAAAGAGGATTTATCGAAGGAAGATGAATTTACTTATGAAGATTATATAAGTGAAGAAGAAACTGAAGAC
>JBBIKO010000058.1:0-9274 GCA_037445415.1 Bacteroidota bacterium | reverse complement strand
TGAATTTATTTGTTGGCTCGATGCAGACGATTATTGGACTTATGATTTAAAACTTCAAACTCAAATTGATTTTTTAAAAAATAATAATGAATATGTTGGCTGTTTTCACGATGCTGAAATTGTATCGTCTGTTAACAGCGAAAACGAAAAATTGGTTAAACAGTGTTTAAAAAGATATAAATATTACAGTCAATTCAATCAATATGAGCCAGATTTTTATCCATATAATATTCTAATGCGAAACATTATACCAACTGCATCCCTTGTTTTTAGAAAACTCGACTATAACGATTTTTTTAACACATATAATTTGTCTATACAATCGTTTAGTTTGGCTTTTCAGTTGTACATTATTCGTAATAGCAAATTTTATTATTTTAACGAACGATGGTCAATTTATTACGATCATGCTGATGGTTTAAGTAAGAAAATTAGATCCGAACAATTTACATTAAACAATATTAAAATATTACTATGGTATAAAAACGACAACTTTTACAGAAAGTATAAAAATAATATTTTTCTTGCAATAGCTAAAGAATACGAACTTTTAACATACAAAAACAACAATATACATCGCAAATATGGATTTTTAATGTTGTTTTACTATAAAAAATTTTTACTATTAACAACGTGGTACTACATTAAAAACAACATTAAGCAAATATTTTAAGAAACAAATTCATAATTTAACCCAAATTATGCATTAGAAAATAAACTGGTAAAATGAATTTATCTCTCGACTTTGTCGAAAAATTGCTTATTTATTTGATATACAAACATATAAAACATCATATAGGCACTACAAAAGCATTTTAAAAATAACGAAAATGTTTATAATTGATATAAAATTACTTATGAATAATACGAAATGAAATTTTTACAAAAAGTAACAATGTCGGGAGTTAGTATTTTACTACAGAGATTTACAGGGTCTATCACTTCAATCTCTGGTGTTATATAAATAAAAATTTTTTAATAATTATGCGAAAAATATTATCAATAAACTAATTAAAAATTTTTGTAAACACTTGAATTTATCTTGTGCAAACATCTGATTTAATTTTTATACCAGTCATTTATTCTGCTGGAAATGCTTAAAGTATTAGTTGCTCCAGATAAATGATAAGTAGCTCTAGCAAAATGTAACTGAAAACGATATAATTTAACACCAAAACCCCACGACAAACCAACTGTTGATATCTTGCTTTGAATACTTAATTCTTTTCTTCGCTGAAAATTATATCCTAATGCAACATAAAAGTTTTTTGATATAATAATATCGGCTGCAACTATTGTATGACGTAAAAATTCATCTAACCATCGTTCAATACGCGAGTATTTTTTTGAAGTGTCGGAATATAAACCAAACAAATTATTTCGTAAGTAATCAAAACTCGACAAATTCCAATTGTTAAGATTTTCGAAAGTTAAATGTATTCGTAAAGGAGCATACATAAATTTCTTGCTTAATCCAAATTGTAAATCCCAAACAATGGGCTCTTGATTATTCTTAGTGTAAGGCTTTATTTGACTTCCTATGTTTTTTAATACCATTCCAAAAGTCCATAAATTAACAGGATCGAAATAACGCAAACCAGCATCAAAAACAACTCCATAAGATGTATATCTTTCGTAATTAGAATAAACTGATTTTAAATTAAAACCATAGGCAAATAACGAATCTTTTCTGAAAGGTTTAGAAAAACCAATGTTTAAAACATAATCAGCAGCATAAAAATTTCCAAGATTATTTCCTAATTCGTCAAATTTATCGAAAGTTCCGTAATGAAAATAGTTCAAGCTTATAAAACTTGTTCCTAAAATTTTATTTGCAAAAAAATAACCTGCCGAACCATAATATATATCGGCATACAATTTTGTACTCGTTAAATAAACATTATTTATTAAAGAATCGTTTAGAAGAGCAGAATTTTGAAATATAAACGACGGCTCATTACTAACAACACTAATGTTGTTACCTCCTAAAGCATTCACATGAGCAGAACTGGACAAGTTTAAAAAACTATAAGTCCTATTTCCACCTATTTGAGAATAATTATTGGTATATATCAATAAAAAAAATAAAATTAAAAGTACTTTTAGTATGAAAATATTTTCTTAGCTGAAACGCAAAAATAATGAAATTAGTATTAAAAGTTAGTATTTGTTGAAACAATGAATTCTTTGTAAAATAATAATCTATCAAAAAAAATCAATACAATAAAATATTGAATAGCCGTACCTTAAGCAAATAGCCTAAGTTTTACAATTATAAATGTCTTTTTTAATAATTCAGCTTAAAATCAAACCACATTAAAATTAAATAATTAGAAATAATACTTATTTAGAATTATTCTTATTAAATTTGTGAAAACGAAAAAATATATGTATTCAGAAATAACTTTAAATTTCGAAGAATTCAAAAAAGAAGTTCTTAACGATTACTATACATGTAACTTAAGTCGCCAATTAAGTGTTCTTGGACGTAAAGAAGTTTTAAGCGGGAAAGCTAAGTTTGGTATTTTTGGCGATGGAAAAGAGCTTGTACAGGTAGTTATTTCTAAATATTTTCAAAATGGAGATTGGAGATCTGGGTATTACAGAGATCAAACGTGGATGTTGGCAGCAGGATTGTTAACACCCGAACAATTTTTTGCACAACTATACGGTGATACCAACTTAAAAAATAATCCTCACAATGCTGGTAGAGTTTTCAATAATCACTTTTGTACAGCAAATACATATCCCGATGGAACATGGAAAAATTTAATGCAACAAAAAAATAGTGCTGCCGATTTGTCGCCAACAGCAGCACAAATGCCCAAATTGCTGGGGCTTGCTTATGCATCGAAACTTTATCGAAGTTTGCATGAGCTTAAGGAATATACATTTTTTTCAAATAATGGAAACGAAGTAGCTTTTGGTTCTATAGGTGATGCAAGCACATCCGAAGGTCATTTTTGGGAAACAATAAATGCAGCAGCAGTATTACAAGTCCCATTAGCAGTTTTTATCTATGACGATGGTTATGGTATAAGTGTTCCTAAAAAATATCAGACAGCAAAACAAAGTATATCTGAAGTTTTAAGAGGATTTGAAGATAGAAATGGTAATGGAATTGTTATTTACAGAGTAAAAAATTGGGATTACGTTGAGTTAAACAAAAAAATCAAAGAAGGGATAGAAATTTGCCGTAAAGAACATATACCAATTGTTTTTCACGTAGAAGAAGTTACACAACTTTTAGGTCATAGCACAAGTGGTTCGCACGAAAGATATAAAAGCCCAGAACGTTTAAGATGGGAACAAAATTACGATCCAATTTACCGCTTTAAACTATGGCTTGAAGAAAACAAAATAACAACAACTTCTGAGTTAGAAACAATAGAAAATAAAGCTTTAGAACGAGCAAAAGAGGCTAAACTAAATGCTTGGGAAAATTTTAATGCACCTATTCGAAATGAACGAGATGCTTTAATTGCAATAGTTGAAAATAAAACTTGTGAATGCAAACGGGAACATGTTGACAAAGTAACTATAATTGCCAACGATTTAAAACAAATACTAAACCCTACAAGAAAAGACACATTCAGTGCAGTAGATAAAATTTTACGACACGTTTGTTTAGATTGTGCTGTTCGTAAAGAATTACAAGAGGCATTACGTCAATGGCAACAACGAAACTACAGCGACGCATATTTACGATATAGTTCTAATTTATACATAGAATCGCCAAAATCGCTACTAAAAGTAGAACCTGTTTCTACCATTTTTGACGATACGTCAAAAGAGGTTCCAGGTAGAGAAATTATTCGCGACAATTGGGACGTGCAATTAAAAAAACATAAAAATCTCGTTATATTTGGCGAAGATGTTGGTTACATAGGTGGAGTTAATCAAACCTATGAAGGGCTACAAAAAAAATACGGAGAACTAAGAGTTAGCGATACCGGAATACGAGAAGCTACTATATTAGGACAAGCCATCGGCTTAGCATTAAGAGGTATAAGACCAGTTGTTGAAATACAGTATTTTGATTATTTGTTGTACGCTTTGCAGATATTGAGCGATGATTTAGCAACCCTACTTTATCGTACAAATGGTCAGCAAAAAGCACCAGTTATTATAACTACACGAGGACATCGGTTAGAAGGTATCTGGCATGCAGGTTCGCCAATGAGTGTGGTTATAAATTCTATAAGAGGTATATATGTTGCTGTTCCACGAGATATGACAAAAGCTGTCGGATTTTATAATACATTGCTCGAGTCCGACGATTCAGCATTAGTTATTGAGCCTTTAAACGGTTATCGTTTAAAAGAAAAATACCCAAAAAATATTGGTGAATATAAAATTCCCTTTGGTATTCCTGAAATTTTAATAGAAGGGAACGATGTTACTTTAATAACTTATGGCTCTAATGTAAGAATTGCTTTAGATGCAATACAACAGTTGAATGAATTTAATATTTCTGTTGAATTGATTGATGTTCAAACATTATTGCCGTTCGATATTAACAATATAATTATAGAATCGTTAAAAAAGACAAATAAAATAGTAATTTTCGATGAAGATGTACCTGGTGGGGCAACTGCTTATATGATGCAAAAAATATTAGAAGAAAAAAATGGATTTTATTATTTAGATGCAGAACCTATAACAGTTACATCAAAAGATCATCGTCCTGCTTACTCAACAGATGGTGATTATTTTTCGAAGCCAAATGCCGAAGATGTATTTAAAAAAGTTTACACTTTAATGCATAACTATAACCATAAAAAATATCCTCAAATTTTTTAATGATTTATGAGTTCTTATCAAAAATATAGTATTCAGTTGCTTATACTCTTATTGCTTGCTTTTATTTGGGGCTCTTCATTTATTTTAATTAAAAAAAGTCTTTTGCTTTTTACCGATTTGGAAGTGGCTGCTTTACGTATATTTATTGCTGCATTAGTTCTTGTTCCGTTTGGTATAAATAGAATAAAAAAATTATCAAAACAAGATATAATAAAAATAACTATTTCTGGACTAATTGGAACTGGAATACCTGCATTTTTGTTTACTACTGCACAAAAATATATAACAAGTTCAGAAGCTTCTATATATAATTCGCTAACACCTTTATTTACTCTTTTATTTGCTTATCTTATTTTTAAAACTAAAATACACTATTTTAATGTAATTGGTATAATAGTTGGTTTAATCGGAACTTTATTTTTGATTAGTCAAAAAGCAAAATCTATAATGGGTTTTTCTGTTGCTCCTGAATATGGATTATTACTAATTGCTGCAACTTTAATGTACGGTTATAATACCAATTTTGTAAAATATAGGTTAAAAGATATAGATGAAATTTCTATTGTATCTGTATCGTTTCTTATTATGCTTATACCTTCATTATTGTTTCTTACAAACAAAAGTTTTATAGAAAAATTCGATGAGCCTTTGTTTACTACATCAATAATATATATATTAGTATTATCGGTATTAGGTACATCTATTTCTTTAATAATTTGGAATAAGCTGTTAAAAAACATATCGGTAATATTTGCAAGTACCGTTACTTATATAATTTCAATTTTCGCTTTTATATGGGGCTATTTAGACAACGAAAAATTTAATCTAAATCATCTAATTGCAATTATTTGTATTTTTACAGGCATATATTTGGTCAATTTTAAGAAAAATGGAATTTAATCGAAGTCAAAGGCTTTTTTTATCTATTTCGTCGGGGGTTCTTTTATTTGGCGGTTGGGCAGGTGGAATATGGCAATGGATGGTTGTTTTTGCACTTGTACCGCTTTTATTAAATGAACATTTTTTTTGTTTAAATAAAGATAAATTTAAGAGTTTTCATTTTTTCTTTCATTCGTATTTAGCTTTTTTTGTTTGGAATGCATTTTCTACATGGTGGATAACGAAAGCAACTATTGTTGGGGGAATTTTAGCTGTTGTAATTAACTCTTTTTTCATGGCAATAGTTGCTTTTATTTTTCATATAGTTAAAAGAAATGTTGATATTCGGTTGGGTTATATATTCTTTATAGTTTCTTGGCTTGCTTTTGAATATATACATTATAACTGGGAACTATCCTGGGTTTGGATGACGCTTGGTAATGCTTTTTCGGAACAAGTAAAATGGATACAATGGTATGAGTTTACCGGAGTTTTTGGTGGAAGTTTATATATATTGCTTTTAAATGTATTGTTTACATCAATTATAATACAATGGATTATTGATGCTTATGTTAAAAGGAAGCTAATAGTATTTGTTCTTTTTCTTATTATTATTCCCTCTGCATGGTCGTTATATAAATATTATACTTATAAAGACATAGGAACCCCAACAGAAGTATTAATTGTTCAGCCAAATATTGACCCGTACAACGATAAATTTACCGGATTAAGTTCAGATAAACAGTTGGAATTATTTCTAAATTTAACCAAAAATAATATTAAAGAAAACACTCAATATGTTATAGGACCAGAAACAACATTAGCAGAGGGAATTTGGGAAGAAGATTTTAGTTTACATCCTCACATTATTGCTTTAAAAGAATTTGCTAGTGTACACAACATATCATTTATACTTGGAGCTTCAACTTATCGAATGTTTGAAACAAAAATAAGCCCAGTTGCCAGAAAATTTAAAAACGAAGATTTATACTATGAAGCATACAATACAGCTTTACAGATAGATTCTAATAAAATACAAACATATCATAAATCTAAACTTGTTTTAGGTGTAGAAAAAATGCCATTCCCAAAAACATTATCTTTTTTAGAAGATTTAGCCTTAGACTTAGGCGGAACAAGTGGAAGCCTTGGAGTAGAAAAAGAACCTGTAATTTTCAATAGATTTTCTTCTGTGGCACCTGCTATATGTTACGAATCAGTATTTGGAGAATATTTGACTATATTTATACAGAAAGGTGCTCAATGGATTGCTGTAATAACAAACGATGGATGGTGGGATGATACTCCTGGTTATAAACAGCATTTATCTTATAGCAGATTAAGAGCAATAGAGTTAAGAAAAAGTATTGCACGAAGCGCAAACACAGGTATTTCTGCTATTATAAACCAAAGGGGCGATGTACTGAATGCTACTTCTTGGTGGCAACCAGCTACAATTAAAGGAACTATTTATGCAAATAATGAGAAAACATTCTACTCAATTTTTGGTGATTTTATTGGAAAAATAGCAACCTTTACTTCGGCTATTTTATTATTATATTTTTTTGTACTGAAATTTTTATCTAAAAGAAAAAGTATTATCCAAGATCGCTAATTCGTTCAAGTTTAGCAAGGTTTAATATTTTTATTTTTCTCCCTTCAATACTAATAACGTTTTCTTGTTCAAATTGTCTTAAAGTTCGAATTGCATTCGAATTAGTCATGTTGCTAAGGCTTGCTATATCTTCTCTCGATAAGTAAGCACTTATAGTCATTCCATTATCTTCGAATCCGTATGTGTCGATTAAAACTAATAATGACTCGGCAAGACGCCCTCTAACATGTTTTTGAGTTAGTGTAACACATCTGCTATTAGAAAAACCGAGTTCTGTAGCTAAAGATTTAATAATTTGCATTGCCAATTTTGAATTTTTTCTGAGGACTTCAAAAAATGCATCTTTTTCAATAATACAAATTACAGAATTTTCTAATGCCATTGCAGAAGCTAAATAATGTTCTTCTGCAAATAAAGCTCTATAGCCAATAAATCCAACAGGTTTAGCTAATCGTACTATTTGTTCTCTACCACCAAAACCTTCTTTATATATTTTAACCTTGCCTTCTGATAAACATATTAAACCTGTTGGACGTTCTCCTTCTTTATAAATTATTTCATTCTTTTTTATCTGAATACAAGCATTATTATGACTTAAAAACTCAAGTTCCTCCGTTGTTAATACAGAAAAAAGAGGTTTTATTTTATCAAAACAATAACAAATTTTTTGTTTCTGTTCTCTCATAACATTTGTGCTATAAAGCAATGTTTTAAAACACAAAAATAAGTATTTATTTTATTCGATATTTCATATAAATGTAGAATATTTGCAACTAACTTTACTTTTTTTACGTCAATTATTTGCATAATTTAAATTTTAACTTTAATTTTGCTTTCAAATAATGTTTAACTAAATTTATGTATTATGAGAAAAGTGTTACTAATTCTTGTGGCAATGTGCTTGGTATTTGGTTTACAGGCACAAAAGTATGCCGTTAAAAAAACTGAAAACTTAAAACTAAAACCCATCGTTGCAAAAAACGATAACGATGTAATTATTCCATTTTTACCAATTAATAAACCTTCATCAGCTCACAACAAGTCTATCGACATAATTTTAATTGGTACCAGTGTAAATGCATTCACAGCTATCTATGACCCAAATTATCAGCTTGATTACAATCACGACTTAAATGTAATTACTCATACCCATCGTGCTGGTGGACCATGGGGAGGGGCTGGTGGAGATTTGCGTTGTATTATGAGCTTTAACAAAGGTCAAACTTGGACAGATTCAGTCGTTTTCACACAACAAGGAAACAATCGCTATCGTTACCCCAATGGTATTTTATACAATCCAAGTGGAAATACCAATGTTAATGAAGCATATATGTTAGTTAATGGTCCTATCACAGATGGTGCAGGCTGGAATTTCAATTATTTTGATTCTAAGAAAAAAAATGGATCAAATACAGTTATTAATCAAATTCCACCAATAAATACAAGTCAGTTAGAAAGAATTAACTTAAGTGGTGGGAATGGTATTTTTTGGACAGGTAGTTTAAAAACCAATTCATCTCAAACATGGTACGACAATGCTTACATTCGAAAACTTGTATTTAATACAAATACTAACGGTTTCGACGTAAATAACATTTACACTTTTACAAGGGATTTTAAATTACGTCAATTTTCAAATGCATCCATTGAGTGGTGGTTCAATTGGAATAATGTATTTGATAATTATGGTGGAAGTGGTTATACATGGTGTTTTGGAGCTGAAAACGATTTCGATCCTTACCTCGAAACAAGTACACCTTTAGTATGGGGAACATGGGATGCAGGTCAAAACTGGATCAAAGCAAATGCAAGTGGTTGTTGGCATACTTTAAGCAACTTAACTGACCAAATTTGGCCAACTTATTCATCACTATCGCAATATCCAAATAATCCAGAATTATGGGATTACAGAGTATTTTTTGAAGGTGGATCAAGTGTTGATAACAACTATTCACCTGGTGTTGTTGATGAGGATGG
>JBBIKO010000057.1:0-9487 GCA_037445415.1 Bacteroidota bacterium | reverse complement strand
AATTACATCGTTCGCCTGGCGTATTTTTTGGTCAGAGTATTCATGCAAATGGAACAAAGCTTTATAGTGCAAGAATTATTCCTTTTAAAGGCTCGTGGATTGAATTTGCAACTGACATAAACAATGTCATGTATGCCTACATTGACAGAAAAAAGAAATTACCAGTTACTACTTTGCTTAGAGCTATTGGATACCAAACAGATAAAGAAATTTTAGAAATATTTAACTTAGCAGAAGAAGTTAAAGTTTCGAAAACAGGGTTAAAAAAATATATAGGAAGACGTCTTGCAGCAAGAGTACTTAAATCGTGGATAGAAGATTTTGTTGATGAAGACACAGGAGAGGTTTCAAGTATAGAACGTAATGAAGTAATTATTGAAAGAGAAACTATATTAAATAAAGATCATATTGATTTAATTGTTGATGCAGGAGCAAAAGCAATTATTTTACATAAAGAAGAACAAAATCTTAGTGATTACGATATTATATATAATACTCTTCAAAAAGATCCGTGCAATTCTGAAAAAGAGGCAATCCATCACATCTATCGTCAATTAAGAAGTGCAGAACCTCCAGACGAAGAAACAGCACGTTCTACAATCGAGAACTTATTCTTTTCAGTTAAAAGATATGACTTAGGTGATGTTGGGCGATATAAAATAAACAAAAAATTGATGCTCGACATACCTATGGAAGTTAAAACATTAACAAAAGAAGACATTATTTCTATTATAAAATTCTTAATAAAATTAATTAATTCTAAAGCAGATGTTGATGATATAGATCACTTGAGCAACAGAAGAGTGCGTACAGTAGGCGAGCAACTTATGGGTCAGTTTGGTGTAGGTTTAGCACGTATGGCACGAACTATTCGAGAAAAAATGAATGTACGCGACAACGAAGTATTTACCCCTGTTGATTTGGTAAACGCTAAAAGTTTAACCTCAGTTTTAAATACATTTTTCGGCACAAATCAGCTGTCTCAGTTCATGGATCAAACAAATCCATTAGCAGAAATGACTCATAAGCGGCGTATTTCGGCTTTAGGTCCAGGTGGTTTAACACGTGAAAGAGCTGGGTTTGAAGTTCGAGATGTACACTATACACATTACGGGCGATTGTGTCCAATAGAAACACCAGAAGGACCAAATATAGGTTTAATATCTTCTTTATGTGTTTATGCTAAAATAAACTGTTTAGGATTTATAGAAACCCCTTATCGTAAAGTAGAAAATGGTGTAGTGCAATTTTCAAACGATAAGGTCTTATATTTATCTGCAGAAGAAGAAGAAGAGAACACTATTGCACAAGCAAGTGCTCCAATAGGTGGAAACGGTAATTTTATAATTCCGAAAGTTAAATCAAGGTATAAAGGAGATTTTCTTGTTTTGCAATCAGAAGAAATACAACTAATTGACGTAGCACCAAATCAAATTGCTTCGGTTGCAGCAAGTTTAATTCCATTTTTGGAGCACGATGACGCAAATCGTGCACTTATGGGTTCTAATATGATGCGTCAGGCTGTTCCATTAATGAAACCCGAATCGCCTATTGTTGGCACAGGATTAGAGGCAAAGGTAGCAAAAGACTCGCGTGCAATAATCATTGCTCAAGCTGATGGTGTTATAGAATATGTTGATGCAAGAGAAATTGTTGTTAAATATAATCTTTCAAATGAAGAACGCTTTTTAAGTTTTGAAAGAGATGTTGTTCGTTATCAATTACCAAAATTTAGAAGAACAAATCAAAGTACAACTATTACATTAAGACCAATAGTTAAGAAAGGACAAAAAGTTAAAAAAGGCGAACCTTTAACAGAAGGTTATGCAACTCAAAATGGAGAGCTTGCACTTGGAAGAAACTTAAAAGTGGCATTTATGCCATGGAAGGGTTATAATTTTGAAGATGCTATTGTAATTAGTGAAAGACTTGTTAGAGAAGATTTTTATACTTCCATACATGTTGATGAATTTTCTTTAGAAGTACGCGATACTAAAAGAGGAGCTGAAGAATTAACTTCCGATATCCCAAATGTAAGCGAAGAAGCAACAAAAAATCTTGATGAAAATGGATTAATTCGTATAGGTGCTTATGTAAAACCAAGTGATATACTAATTGGAAAAATTACACCTAAGGGCGAATCTGATCCTACACCAGAAGAAAAACTCTTGAGGGCAATATTCGGTGATAAAGCAGGTGATGTTAAAGACGCTTCGCTTAAAGTTCCTCCTTCGATGTATGGTGTAGTTATTGATAAAAAATTGTTTTCTCGACAAATTAAAGAAAGAAAAATTAAAACTGCTGAAAAAAATCTTATTGATAAAATAGACGAAGAAGCTAATAAACGTTATGTGGAATTAAAGCAGCAGTTAGTTGATAGATTATTTGAATTAGTAAACGGGAAAACTTCGCAAGGAGTAAAAGATTTTACTAATAAGGAAGTTATACCCAAAGGAAGTAAATTTACTTACAAACAAATTCAATCAATAGATTATAATAATATTAATCCTAATAGATGGACGACAGATAAAACTAAAAATGAAATTATAAGCCAACTAATTCATAATTACTTAATCAAATACAAAGAAATAGAAGTTGAGGTTAAACGTAAAAAATTTACTTTGACAATAGGTGATGAGCTTCCTGCAGGTATTGTTAAATTGGCAAAAGTATATGTTGCACAGAAACGACCAATTAAAGTTGGCGATAAGATGGCAGGTAGGCACGGAAATAAAGGTATTGTGTCTAAAATAGTTCGTATAGAAGATATGCCATTTCTTGAAGAAGGAACCTCTGTTGATATAGTATTAAACCCATTAGGCGTTCCTTCTCGTATGAATTTAGGACAAATATACGAAACAGTATTAGGATGGGTAGGAGAAAAACTTGGATTAAAATTCTCATCACCCATTTTCGACGGTGCAACTTTAGATGATATAAACGAATATTGCGATAAGGCTGATATCCCAAGATATGGAAGAACTTACTTATATGATGGAGGGACAGGTGAACGTTTTGACCAACCAGCAACAGTTGGTAATATTTATATGATGAAGTTAATACACATGGTAGATGACAAGATGCATGCACGTTCTATCGGACCATATTCATTAATTACTCAACAACCACTTGGTGGTAAAGCCCAATTTGGTGGACAGCGTTTCGGAGAAATGGAAGTTTGGGCACTTGAAGCATTCGGAGCTGCTAATATACTTCAAGAAATATTAACTATTAAATCGGATGATGTTGTTGGAAGAGCAAAATCATACGAAGTTATTGTAAAAGGTGATCCACTACCACCACCAGGGACACCAGAATCTTTCAACGTATTAGTTCATGAACTTCGTGGATTAGGTTTAAGTATAAATACTGATTAATTTACCTAATTTAAAAATTAAATTTATGGCATTTAGAAGAGAAAATAAAATAAAACCGAATTTTACAAAGTTAATAATCGGTATATCTTCACCAGAAGAAATTTTAGAACGTTCATACGGCGAAGTTTTAAAACCCGAAACTATCAATTATAGAACTTATAAACCTGAACGAGATGGATTGTTTTGCGAAAGAATATTTGGACCAGTTAAAGATTATGAATGTCATTGCGGAAAATATAAGCGGATTCGTTATAAGGGTATTTTTTGCGACCGTTGTGGCGTTGAAGTAACCGAAAAAAAAGTTCGTCGCGAACGAATGGGGCATATTCAATTGGTAGTTCCTGTTGCACATATATGGTATCTTAGATCTCAGCCAAACAAAATAGGTGCTTTATTAGGTATAACCTCTAAGAAGGTTGAAGCTGTTGTTTATTACGAACGCTATATTGTAATAAATCCTGGCATTGCTAAAAGCGAAGATATTGACAAAAATACATTACTTACAGACGATGAATACTTTGAAATTTTAAAAACATTACCAAAAGAAAATCAGATGCTTCTAGACGATGATCCACAAAAGTTTGTAGCAAAAATGGGAGCAGAAGCAATTTATGAATTACTTAAATCTTTAAATTTAGACGAATTGTCTTATGAATTAAGAGATCAAGCATCAAAAGAAAATTCACAACAGCGTAAACTCGAAATATTAAAAAGATTACAAGTAGTAGAAGCTTTTAGAGAATCAAGACATATAAATAAACCCGAATGGATGATATTAAAAATATTACCAGTTATTCCTCCCGAACTCAGACCTCTCGTTCCGCTTGATGGTGGACGTTTTGCGACTAGCGATCTTAATGATTTGTATAGAAGAGCTATTATACGTAATAACAGATTGAAGCGCTTAATGGATATTAAAGCTCCAGAAGTAATTTTAAGAAATGAAAAAAGAATGCTTCAGGAAGCTGTTGATAGTTTATTAGATAATTCGAGAAAATCGCAAGCAGTAAAAACCGAAGCAAACCGTCCATTAAAATCACTAAGCGATAGTTTAAAAGGGAAACAAGGTCGTTTTCGTCAAAATTTATTGGGTAAACGCGTTGATTATTCTGCACGTTCTGTTATAGTTGTAGGACCAGAATTACAATTACATGAGTGTGGCTTGCCAAAAGATATGGCAGCAGAACTTTATAAACCATTTGTTATTCGAAAACTTATAGAAAGAGGAATAGTTAAAACAGTAAAATCAGCAAAAAAGATAATTGACCGCAGAGATCCAATGATCTGGGATATTTTAGAGAATGTTCTAAAGTCTCATCCGGTTCTTTTAAACCGTGCGCCAACATTGCACCGTCTTGGTATTCAGGCTTTTCAGCCAAAACTAATAGAGGGGAAAGCAATACAGCTACATCCATTAGTTTGTACAGCTTTTAATGCAGACTTTGATGGAGACCAAATGGCTGTTCATGTTCCGCTTGGCAATGCTGCTATAATAGAGGCACAATTATTAATGCTTGCATCGCATAACATTTTGAATCCAAGCAATGGAGCTCCTATTACAGTTCCATCGCAGGATATGGTTCTTGGTTTGTATTATACGACCAAAGATGCAAAATCTACAAATGATTTTAAAGTTAAAGGCGAAGGCTTTACTTTCTATTCACCAGAAGAAGTTTTAATAGCATACAACGAACGAAAAGTTGATTTGCATGCAACCATTAAGGTTAAAGTAAACGATATAGTTAACGATAAGCCAGTTTGCCATCTTATTACAACTACTGTTGGTAGAGTGTTGTTTAACGAGGTAGTTCCACCTGAAGTTGGTTTCATTAACGAAATTCTTACAAAGAAGTCATTAAGAGATATAATTGCAAAAGTATTGAAAAAAGTAGGAATAGCCCGAACAGCTAAATTTCTCGATGAAATAAAAAATTTAGGCTTCTACATGGCTTTTAAAGGAGGTTTATCGTTCAATTTAGAAGATGTAATAGTACCACAAGAAAAAGAGAAATTAGTAGAAGAAGGTTATCAGCTCGTAGAAGAAGTAATGAACAACTATAATATGGGGTTTATTACCAATAACGAGAGATATAACCAGATTATTGATATATGGACACATATCAACGCAAAATTGACGAATTTATTATTAGACCAAATTTCTAATCACCGCCAGGGATTTAATCCTGTTTTTATGATGTTAGACTCTGGTGCTCGAGGCTCAAAAGAGCAAATTCGTCAACTTTGTGGTATGCGTGGTCTTATGGCTAAACCACAAAAATCAGGATCAGTAGGAAATGAGATTATCGAAAATCCTATATTAGCTAACTTTAAGGAAGGACTATCAGTTTTGGAATATTTTATTTCGACGCACGAGGCACGTAAAGGTTTGGCAGATACAGCTTTAAAAACAGCAGATGCTGGTTATCTAACTCGTAGGTTGGTTGATGTTACACAAGATGTTATAATTAGTCAAGATGATTGTGGAACACTTAGAGGGTTGGTTGCTAGTGATGTTAAAAAAGGTGATGAAATAGTTGAAACGCTATATGAGAGAATTCTTGGTAGAGTTTCTGTACACGATGTTTATCATCCTCAAACAGGAGAACTATTGGTTTTAGCAGGAGAAGAAATTACTGAAGAAATTGCTGAAAAAATTGAAAACTCGCCAATAGAATCGGTCGAAATTCGTTCTGTTTTAACTTGTGAATCCAAAAAAGGTGTTTGTACTAAATGTTATGGGCGAAACTTATCAACAGGCCGTTTAGTAAAAGTTGGCGAAGCTGTTGGAGTTATAGCAGCTCAATCAATTGGCGAACCAGGAACACAGCTTACCCTTAGGACGTTTCACGTTGGGGGTACAGCATCCAATATTACTACAGAATCGAATATTTTAGCTAAGTATGATGGTATAGTTGAATTAGAAGAGTTGAGAACCGTTCCTTATGAAGAAGAAAAAAATAGCAAAACAAAAATAGTTGTTAGTCGTTTAACAGAACTTCGTTTAATTGATAAGAATACAAGCATTGTTTTAATGATACATAATGTGCCTTATGGATCTAAATTGTATGTTGAACATAGTGCAGAGGTGAAAAAAGGCGATTTACTTTGTGAGTGGGATCCGTATAATGCTGTTATTGTATCTGAAGCTACTGGTAAGATAGATTTTGAAAACATGATAGAAGGGGTTACCTATCGCGAAGAATCTGATGAACAAACCGGTTTTAAAGAAAAAGTAATAATTGAAACACGTGATAAGACAAAAAATCCTTTATTAAAAATTGTTGGGAAAGATGGTAGTGAGTTAAGAGCATATAATATTCCAGTAGGCGCTCATATTTCTTTAAATGTTGGCGATTCAATTAAAACGGGTTCAATTCTTGTTAAAATTCCACGTGCAGTCGGGAAATCTGGAGATATTACAGGAGGATTACCACGAGTAACCGAATTATTTGAGGCACGTAATCCATCTAATCCTGCTATTGTTGCAGAAATTGACGGAGAAATTACATTTGGTAAAATAAAAAGAGGGAACAGAGAAATAATTGTTACATCAAAAACAGGAGAACAGAAAAAATACATGGTTCCATTATCGAAACAAATACTTGTTCAAGAAAGTGATTATGTACGAGCAGGAACTCCTCTTTCAGATGGAGCTATTACTCCAAATGATATTCTCGCAATTAAAGGACCTACATTTGTTCAAGAATACTTAGTTAACGAAATTCAGGAAGTATATCGCTTGCAGGGAGTTAAAATAAATGATAAACACTTTGAAATTGTTGTACGTCAAATGATGCGTAAAGTACAAATAGAAGATCCTGGCGATACAAGATTCCTTGAAAAGATGTTGGTAGATAAGTACGAGTTTCTTGAAGAAAATGACAATATTTATGGTAAAAAAGTAGTTGTTGACGCTGGCAATAGTGAAAACTTTAAACCAGGAATGATTATTACAGTTCGACAATTACGCGACGAAAATTCTATGTTGAAACGGAATGATGAAAAGTTAGTTAGTGCTAGAGACGCTGTTCCTGCAACTGCAAGTCAGGTATTACAAGGGATAACACGTGCAGCACTTCAAACACATAGCTTTATATCAGCAGCATCATTCCAAGAAACTACCAAAGTTCTTACTGAAGCCGCAGTTAGAGGTAAAACTGATGAATTAGAAGGACTTAAAGAAAATGTTATAGTAGGACACTTAATCCCAGCAGGAACAGGTTTAAGAGATTATCAGCGGATGATTGTTGGTTCAAAAGCGGAATTAGAAAGTCTTAATGTAAGAAAAAAGAATGTTGAAGTAAATTAATAAAAATAATATGAATGAAAAACAAATACCGCAACCAGGCGAAATAAATATTGAGCTTGACGAACAAGTAGGACAGGGCATATATTCTAACTTGGCAATAATATCACATTCTAATTCAGAGTTTGTTATAGATTTTGTACGTTTGATGCCTGCAATGCCTAAAGCTAAAGTTCAATCGAGAATAATTTTAACTCCCGAGCACGCTAAAAGATTGTTGATGGCATTGAAAGATAACATACAAAAATTTGAATCGCAGTTTGGTGTAATTAGAATTTTAGAAGCCCCTCCTATACCAATGAATTTTGGAGGACCAAAAGGAGAAGCTTAATATTTATTGACTCACAAGATTTGTAGTATAGTATAAATGGATACTTTTTAATTGTTTGAATATTTGTTTTGTCAGTTATTCTATTCATGTAAATAAGAGTTTCCTGAAAATAAGGTTTTGAATTTTTCGGATGGGACTAACTGTCGGATTAGGTATTTGATTATAATTTCTTTTTTTAATACGTCCATCTAGAATAAAAACATCTGTTTTTTCTTTTGTAATAATTTTAAAATCTAAAGAAGGGTCGAAATGTGCAAAAAAATGCCATGCACAATATTCTATTTCAAAAGTTGAAAGCTCTTTTTCTAGTAAAAAAATACGAATTTCGCCCTGTATGTTGTTTAAGACGAGTGTATTTATAAGTTCTTTGTAATCAGACGTATTGTATTTAGAAAAGATTAAGTATATATTAAAAATTTGCCATTGATAATTAATAATACATTCGGGAAAATAATTTTTTAATATTTCTGTAATTTTTGTGTTTAATCGTATTGGTTCTTTTTTTTCATTGTTATTTATATAGGTGGCATCGAACATGAGCTTCCCTCCTTCAAGCTGCTTAATTCCTGCATGTTCTAATGCATCTAACGGTCCGTAGGAGAGCAGAAAGCGATTTTTCCAGCTATTTAGCATGGCAATTTTTTTGTAGAGTTCGTTGTTCAATTTTTCGTCAGATATAATTAAAATTTTGTTTAGCATCATTTGTCCTATGCCCCACATAGCATGGGCTATTTTGTTTGCATGCTTGGGATAGCGAGGGTAAATTTGAAGTAATACAAGATTATGAGCTACTCCGAAAGCAGGCATTTGCATATCTACAATTTCGCGAAGCAATGTATTTTTTAAAAATTGTAGAAATATTCTTTCAGATGCTTTAATAAGCCAATAATCTTCTTGTGGAGGTATTCCAACAATAGTAGCTGGGTATATTGCTTCTTTTTTATGAGTTATGGCTGTAACATGAAAAATAGGATATTTATCTGGAAGTGAATAAAATCCTGTATGGTCGCCGAATGGACCCTCGGTTTTTAATTGTTCTATAGGGTCAATATATCCTTCAATTACTATATCAACATCTTCTGGCACATAAATGGGTTGAGTAATACAAGGAATAAGAGTTACAGCTTTTTTGCGTAATATGCCGGCAAGAATGTATTCGTTTATTCCTTCGGGGAGTGGTGCTGTTGCACAATAAGTATAAGCAGGATCTCCTCCTAAACAAACAGCAACAGGAATATTTCTACCTTTATTTTTAGCTTCTTCGTAATGCATCGCTCCTGTTTTATGAATGTGCCAGTGCATACCGGTTGTTGTATTCGAGAATATTTGCATCCTATACATCCCAACATTTATTTGTTTAGTATTCAGATCAACTGTATGAACCATTGGTAATGTAATATATTTGCCACCGTCGTGTTCCCAACATTTTAAAATTGGTAAAATATTTAAATCGGGTTTTAGACGTATTACTTG
>JBBIKO010000056.1:0-9606 GCA_037445415.1 Bacteroidota bacterium | reverse complement strand
CTAACCCCTTTTTAACAACAAAATTTTCCTTAATAACAGAATAATCATCTAAAACATAATCATGATTGATAGTGTTAATATATGCAAATATTGATACTAAAAATATAATCAAATAATAAGCTGTATAATTTACAGGTTTTTCTGTAATAACTTTTTTTTGTTTGTTTTTAATACTTGTATTTTTTATATTTGTCATTAAATTCTAATATTTATTTGACGATAACATAATTAAAACACACCATTCCACTACTTCAATGTTATTTTCTTCTGCTAATTTTTGTAACTCTTCATTCTCTGTGCCTGGGTTAAATATAATTCGTTTTGGTTTTAACGTAAGTATATAATTATAATATTCTTTTTGATTGACTGGTGATAAATACATTGCAACAGTGTGAACACCTTCTAATGTTATAGCTTCATTTATAATAGGAACATCCTCTATTGTGCCTTTCTTTTTACCTATTGCAACTACTTCGTGATTATATTTTCTTAACATCTTTACAGCCCGGTAAGAATACCTTTCCGGATTTGGACTAGCACCTAAAACAACAGTTTTCATATTTTTTTACAAAAATATCAATTTTTATAACGAAATTAATTTATAATCGTAAATTTTTTACTACTTTTACAATCGTAATTTAAAACATTATTTTGGGATATAAATACTTAATTATTGGTTAAAATGAAGAAGAAAAATCAAATAACTTTTGCTAGTTGTGACGATTGTATAATAAATTCCATTTCTGTTTTCAATAAATTATCAATTGACGAACTAAATGTTCTTAATTACGAAAAAACTTGCCATATATACAAAAAAGGAACTATTATATACAACGAAGGTAGTCGCATAAGTGGGTGTTACTGCATTCACAGCGGAATTATTAAACTTTATAAAACGGGTTTCGAAGGAAGAGAGCATATAATACGCTTTGCAAAAAAAGGAGATATTATTGGATACAGATCTTTATTAAGTAATGATTTTGCATGTCATACTGCAAAAGTTTTAGAAGACGCTCAAGTTTGTTATATACCTGGTGATACACTTTTCAGAATTCTGGAAAATAACAGTAAATTTGCTTTAGAAATGCTAAAGTTATCGTGCATAGAACTTGGCGAAGCAAATACTTTTATTACCGATATTGCTCAAAAAACTGTTCGAGAGCGTTTAGCTGAAGTTTTGTTGATTTTAAAAGATACATTTGGTTTAGACGAAGAACAAAACTTACAAATTACATTAACTCGCGAAGAACTTGGTAATATAATTGGAACAGCAACAGAGTCAGTTATCAGGTTATTAGGTGAATTTAAAGATAACAATTGGATTGAAATTAATGGTCGTAAAATCAAAATTTTAGATGTAAAGGCGATACAAAAAATTTCAAACAAAAAATAAATAATTAGGAAGTATAATGAATAATTTATAATTTTGCACAAAAAAGTATTATGTTAAATTTAGAAACATCATATTTAGGCTTAAATTTAAGAAATCCAATAATTGCTGCAAGTTGTGGATTAACAAATTCTGTAGATTCGATAAAAAAATTGGCCGATAATGGAATATCTGCTGTAGTTTTAAAATCATTTTTTGAAGAGCAAATTCTATATTATGCTTTTAAAAAAATAGACGAAAACAGTCTTGATTATCCAGAATCTTATGATTACATTAAAAATTACAGCAAAATTAATGAACTTGATCAATACCTTACACTTATACAACAAGCTAAAAAATCTGTAAATATTCCAATTATAGCATCTATAAATTGCATTAGCCCTTCTGAATGGGTATCATTTGCAAAAGAAATAGAAAATGCAGGTGCCGATGCAATAGAACTCAATATTATGCATTTATATTCAAATCCTAAATTTTCTTCAATCGAAATTGAAAACAAATTTTTTTCAATAATAGAAAAGGTTCGCTCAAATACAAAACTTCCACTTTCCGTAAAATTAAGCAATCATTATACAGCAATAGCAAATATTTTAACAAAACTGGATTGGAGCAACATGATTCAAGGAGCAGTTTTATTTAATCGTCATTATTCTCCTGACATCGATTTAGACACTATGAAAATTACTTCAAATAACATATTTAGTTTCCCAAACGATTACAGCGAGAGTTTAAGATGGATAGCCATAATGTCTGATAAAATAAAAATTGATTTAGCTGCTACTACAGGTATCTGGGATGGTAAAACAATTATAAAACAAATACTTGCTGGAGCTAAAGCTATTCAAATTTCTAGCGTTTTATACAAAAATGGCTTTAATGTAATAACTGAAATGTTAAAAGATATTGAAAGCTGGATGCAATCAAAAGGTTACAATTCAATAAATCATTTTAGAGGTAGGTTGAGCATGCAAAACATTGATTCGCCAGCTGCTTTCGAACGAATTCAATTTATGAAATACTTCTCAAAAATTGAATAAAAATTTTTATGAAAAATTTTATACAAATGTATATTGACGGATTTAAGCATTTAAGTACCTTAGGGAAAACATTATGGATTATTATACTTATTAAACTTTTTATTATGTTTTTTATTCTCAAACCATTTTTTTTTCCTAATGTTTTAAAAAAAGAATTTAAAACAAAAGAAGAAAGATCGAATTTTGTTATAGAACAATTAACTAAATATGAATAAATAATGGTTTTATTAGATGCTTTATTAACGGATTGGTCGAGAGCACAATTTGCTCTAACGGCTATTTATCATTGGTTTTTTGTCCCGCTAACATTGGGGCTATCTTTTATTATGGCTTTTACAGAAACTATGTACGTTAAAACAGGTAATGATGAGTGGAAAAAAATTACAAAATTTTGGATGACATTGTTTGGTATAAACCTTGCCATTGGAGTTGCAACGGGAATAATTTTAGAATTTGAGTTTGGTACAAAATGGTCAAAGTTTTCTTGGATTGTAGGAGATATATTTGGTGCTCCTTTAGCAATTGAAGGTATTTTTGCTTTTTTCCTTGAATCAACTTTTGTTGCAGTCATGTTTTTTGGATGGGAAAAAATGAGCAAAAAATTTCATTTGCTTTCTACTTGGTTAGTTGCATTTGGATCAAATCTTTCAGCCTACTGGATACTTGTTGCAAATGCATGGATGAATCATCCTGTAGGAACAGTTTTTAACCCCGATACAGCACGCAACGAAATGGTTAGCTTTAGTGAAGTTGCATTATCGCCATTTGCTATCAATAAATTCTTGCATACAATTTCGTCTGCATACGTTATCTCTGCACTTTTTGTAGTGGGAATAAGCTCTTGGTATTTATTGAAAAATAGGCATATAATTTTGGCAAAAAAGAGTATAGTAGTAGCCTCAATTTTTGGACTTTTTTCTTCAATTTTTATTATTCTTACAGGCGATGGTTCAGCATACCAAGTTGCGCAAAAGCAACCTATGAAATTTGCCGTTATGGAAGGGTTATATAAAGGAGAAAAAGGTGCAGATTTAGTTTTATTTGGAATATTAAATCCATCAAAAAAAATTAACGATAGTTCTGATGCATTTATTATGAAAATAGCTATTCCTAAATTGATGTCTTTATTAGCATTTCGAGATGCAGACTCATTTGTACCTGGAATAAACGATATTCTTTACGGGAATAGTCAATATGGCGTAGAACCAGTAAATAATAGAATAGAAAGAGGAAAAGCAAGTTTAGCTGCCCTGAAATTATACAAATCAGCTAAAAAAGAGGGAGATACACTAACAGCCCAAACTGCACTAACTAACTTCAAAAAAGATTATTCAGATTTTGGTTATGCACATTTTACACATCCTGAACAAATTGTTCCTAACATTCCATTAGTTTTTTATTCATTTCACTTAATGGTTGGCTTAGGATTTTTATTTTTGATTATATTTATTTTAACACTCTGGTACTCTTTTAAAGATAAATTAAGCGAAAAGAAGTGGCTTTTAAAGATTTCATTATGGAGTATACCGCTGGGTTACATAGCTTCACAGTTGGGGTGGGTTGTAGCAGAAGTTGGACGTCAACCTTGGGTAATTCAAGATGTTTTACCCGTATTTAAAGCTACTTCACACTTATCTGTTAGCAATGTACAAATTACATTCTTTTTACTTTTATTTTTGTTAACAACTTTATTTATTGCAGAAATTAAAATATTATTAAATCAAATTAAAAAAGGACCTAAAGAATTATAAGCTATGTTTGAATCAATGGAACTTTCGACTTTACAGCAATATTGGTGGATAATAATATCCACATTGGGTGCTGTACTTGTTTTCCTCTTGTTTGTTCAAGGAGGTCAAACTTTAATATTTCAGGTTGCTAAGACAGAAGAAGAAAGAAACCTGATTGTAAACTCCTTAGGACGAAAATGGGAGCTTACATTTACTACCTTAGTTACATTTGGCGGTGCTTTTTTTGCTTCTTTCCCATTGTTTTATGCTACAAGTTTTGGAGGTGCATATTGGGTATGGATAATAATTTTAATTGGTTTCGTACTTCAAGCAGTATCTTACGAGTTTAGAAGCAAAATTGGAAATATTTTTGGTAAAACAACTTACGAGTGGTTTCTTTTTGTTAACGGATTATTAGCAACCGTACTTTTAGGTGCAGCCGTTAGTACATTTTTTACTGGAAGTGCATTTTCGAGAGATGAATTTAACTTATCAAAATGGGATCTTCCAACACACGGTTTAGAAGCTGCATTAAATATTCAAAATCTTTCGTTAGGACTTGCTATTTTCTTTTTAACAAGAATGACTGGATCGATGTTTTTTATTAACACAATTATAAATGAAAATATTATTAATAAGTCAAAAAAACAAGTATTTTGGAATGGCCTTATATTTTTAATTTTCTTTCTTTTATTTGTTGGTTTATTACTTACAAGCAAGGGATATGCTGTTGATGCTAATGGTACTATATACATGGAAGAAAACAAGTATTTGAAAAACTTCTTGGAAATGCCATTAGTTTTAGCTTTCTTATTAGCGGGTGTAGTATTAGTATTATGGGGGTGGTATCGTTCATTTAGTAAGGCTATAAAAAGAGCATTCTGGTGTACAGGAGCAGGTGTATTTCTTGTTGTTCTATCATTGTTTTTTATTGCAGGATTTAATAATACATCTTTTTACCCGTCGTACACATGTTTACAGTCGTCTTTAACTATTTATAATGCGTCGTCAAGTCGTTTTACACTTACTGTAATGAGTTATGTTTCGCTATTCGTTCCTTTTGTAATTTTATACGTTGCTTATGCATGGAAAACGTTAGCAAAAGGAAAAATGTCGCAAGAAGAATTAGATAATAGTTCTCATAAATATTAAACTTAAATAATTATGATATCATCTGTTTTATGGCTTTTATCTTGGCCTTTGGTAATAGTAATTACTTATTTTTTTATTTATTATATTTTGAAAAAAAAGAAAATGTTGTAACTATTCCTTATTAACATAGTAAATAATTTTTGATATCAATACATTTATATCTATAGGTTTAACAATATAATCGCTACAACCAGCGTTAAGACTTTCGTCTTTTTCGGTAGAATAAGCATAAGCTGTTTGTGCAATAATAGGTATGTAAGGGTTTATGTCTTTTATAAGTTTTGTTGCAGTTATGCCGTCTATAATAGGCATTTGAATATCCATTAAAACTATATGTAAATTGCAATGATGTTTTTTAAATAGTTCTACAACTTCTAATCCGTTTGTAGCTCTAATTATTTTTATTTTTTCGTGCGACAACATTTCTGTTAAAAACATGTAATTTATATCATCGTCTTCAGCAATTAAAATATTTATTTCTTTATCAATACTCATTGATACTTTAGCATCATCTGGTAATATAGAGTATGTTGGTAAAGTTTGAATAAATGGAAATCTTATAGTAAAAGTAGTTCCTTTGTTAATTTCAGTATCAACGTGCAATGTTCCATCTAATTGTTCAACAATGTTTTTAACAATATATAAGCCTAAACCTAAGCTTTTATCTAACTTATAATTATCTTTGTTTAAATTATAAAATGGTTCTAAAAGATTATCTATTTGCTCCTTTTTTATTCCTATTCCTGTGTCTTTTACAAAGAAAACGATGCAATTGTTCATTAAAGAAAAACCGAATTTTATTTCACCGCTTATAGTGTATTTTATTGAATTTGACAATAAATTTGAAATAATTTGCCTTAGCCTCAATTCATCTGTTTCGAAAGGGATATTATCTTCTAAACTATTAGTTAAAATAAGTTTTACATTGTTTTTATGTCTAATTGCAAGTTCATAAGAAAATTGCTCGTTCAACTTTTCTAAAATAGGATAAATAAAAACACTTTCTTTCTTTATAGGAAATTTTCCAGATTCAATACAGGAAATATCAATCAAGTCATCTATCAATCGAGTTAATAAATATGAATTTTGATTTATATGTGAAATATAATCTAATTTTTTGCTTTCAGTTAAATCTTGCTTTAATAACAAATTGGCAAAACCATTTATAGCATTTAAAGGTATTCTTATTTCGTGACTAATTGTTGCAATTAATCTGGATTTAATATGTAGGTTTTTTTCTGCTTGTATTTTTGATTTTGATAATTCTTCTTCCTTCTGTTTTTCTTGAGTACAATCTCTTACAATAGAAATCAAATATTTAACGGAATTATTTTCAATTACAGGATAAAGTTCTTTCTTTAAATAAAGCTCTTTTTCGTCCTTTTTTAATGTAAAATAATGGGTATAATCTTTTCTTTCTTTAAACAGTGAATCTAATACTTTAATTACCTCTTCTTTGAAATGTTGTGGCATTAAATCAAAAAAATTTTTTGAAATTATTTCTTCTTTCTTTAAATTAAAGAACTCGGCAAATTTATTGTTACACTGAATAATCTGGTAGTTTTCGTCTATTAGAATAATACCTTCGTTTAAATTTTCAATAAAAATTTTATTAACTTCAGTAAGATAGTTTACTTCTTTTTTCGAATGTACCCAAGCAGTAATATCCTTAATTTTAATTATATAATGAAATTTCTCTTGAAAATTGTTGTAAGTAATTTGAATTTGAAAATAATAAAAAGTACAATTAATTACTGTTGATACTTCAAAATTTTCTGATTGTTTATTTTTCTTTACATGTAAAAATTTGTCGAAAAATTTATGATTTAAAAAGCCTAAAACAGATTCTATATCTTCGTTGATAATGTTTGAATTATAATTATTTTTTTGCAAAAATTCTTCAAATGCTTGATTGGAAAAACATATTTTGTTTTCATCGTTAACAACTAGAATAAAATCTTTTGTTGTGTCTAATAAACATTTATAAAACTTATGATTTTCAATTAGTTTATTTTGTTCAATTCGTTTTTGAATTAATAAAGAAACAGAATTAGCAATCGGCTCAACTACATTTATATTTATTATACTAGGGCTATGAACAATTAAAGTGATATTGCCAAGTAATAACGAATTGCTCACGAGTCCTATTATGTAAATATTATTCAGAGGTAAATTTGAAAATAAATTATTTTGTAAATCTTCGTTAAAAAAATATTGTACTGCAAAAAAATCTTCTTTTTTTAGTTCTATTAAGCGTCCATAAGTAGCTTTAACTTTTTGTTCTTGTGGTAAAGTAAAACTCATTTTTTTAATAGAACTATCTAGATTTGTTATATAGCTTTTTATAGATTCAATAGAGGTATATATATATTCTAATATAAACAAGTCGTTTGCAGTATCGTATCTATTAACTACAATTGTAAAATTTGGAAAAATTTGTTTAATTTTTTCTCCTACAAGTATGTAAGGATTTATACTATCATCAATTGTTTGAAATTCTGATGATAATTTACTAATTATTTCTAAAGTATTATTATGGTCAACATTACTAATTTGCTTATCTTTTAAATTACTTTCAATTACAATAACTATTGTGTTGTAATCAACTGAGATTATTTGGCATTTAGCTTCTTGTATATTGTTAATTCTAACTATTAAAGGGGTTATATCATTGTTATATATAATCAGTAAAAGATTTATTATCGTCTAAAAAAAGATAATTATTTATAGAATAATTTAATTTAAAATCAGAAATTGATAATTCAGGCGAAATTTTTTTTATTATACCATTATAATCAACAACAATATAATTTTTTATAAGAAAATTATTGTTCACCTAAAATATATTTCTTTTTCATCTTTATACAAAATTATATTTTTTCTTTGTGAATAGCAAATTTTATTGAATTAAGGTATTTAAATAGCTTTTATTTAGAAATAGTCTATTCATGATTATATTTGCAATAAAATTTGGAATCAATTATTCTAAAGTCTTTGTTAGTAGAAAATGTTAAACAATTAGCAAATAAAATATTTACAATGAAATAATAAAAAAACATGAAATAAAATACTTATTGAAAACTATACAATAAAAATTCTTGTAAAATTCAATACGGTATTTTATTTGAACATGCGAAGTACACGTTATGAGTTATTATTTTATAATTTTTTTTAAATAATTTTGCAATAAAAAATGGCGTATAATCTATTAAAAGGTAAAAAAGGGATAATATTTGGAGCGTTAAACGAACAATCAATTGCATGGAAAGTAGCAGAACGTTGTATCGAAGAAGGTGCAAGCATTACATTGTCTAATACTCCACTCGCATATAGAATGGGAACTATAAAAGACTTTTGCAAAAAATATAATGTCCCATTTTTTCCTGCTGATGCAACTTGCGTTAATGAAATTGAGCAAGTATTTCGTTCTTCGATAGACTATTTTGGTAGCAAGATAGATTTTTTTCTGCATTCAATAGGCATGTCAATAAATGTTCGTAAAAGTCGCAGGTACGACGATTTAGATTACGATTATTATCTTAAAACAATAGATATTTCTGCAATTTCGTTTCACAAAATGCTTCAGGTTGCACGAAAATTAGATGCTATTAATGAATGGGGGTCTGTTGTTGCATTGACTTATATTGCTGCTCAGCGTACCTTTTATCGTTACAACGATATGGCAGAGGCAAAAGCAATTTTAGAATCTATTGCTCGAAGTTTTGGCTATATTTATGGTAGAGATAAAAAAATACGTATTAACACCATATCACAATCGCCTACAATGACAACAGCAGGAAGCGGAGTAAAAGGCATGCAAAATCTTATGGATTTTTCTAACCGCATGTCGCCACTTGGAAACGCTACTGCCGAAGAGTGTGCTGATTATTGCATAACGATGTTTAGCGATTTAACTCGAAAAGTAACCATGCAAAACTTATATCACGATGGTGGTTTTTCGAGTATGGGAATGAGCCTTAGAGCGATGGAAATAATAAATAAAGGTTACGACTGCAATAATTGCGAAGATTAAGAAAAATCGTATAATATTCTCACAATTTGCGTAGCATGTCGTGTTATTGCTTGCATCAAGCCAATAAGTTCTATATGTGTTTTGCTACTTTTTACTGTTGCTTCGACTTCTTCTATAAGACGAGAAAAATGGCTTTTTTCTAGCTCATAGGCTATACGTATAGTTTCTTTTTCGCTTTTTTTAAGTTTTTTAGCACTTTTTGTATCAAACGAAACCATAACTTGTACAACAGAATTAAGATGCGTAACACAATGTTGATGAAAG
>JBBIKO010000055.1:453-9636 GCA_037445415.1 Bacteroidota bacterium | reverse complement strand
GAAATCAGGAATATATTTAATAAAAGTGAGACACGAAAAAGGTATAAACACTTACCGTGTTGTAATTGAGTAAAGTATTTGCCAAACTTTTGTGAATAGAGGCTGTCTTTATAATAGCAGGCAGCCTTTTTTAATATTACCTAAATACAAAATTTTATATGTTTAGTTTAAATTTTTATCTTATTTTTGCGAATAAATAATTTTTTTATGGCAACAACGGCAGATTTTAAAAATGGTTTGTACATTATTTTTAATGGCGATTTTTATACAATTTTAGAATTTCAACATGTAAAACCAGGTAAAGGAGGTGCTTTTGTTAGAACAAAACTCAAAAACCTAAAAACAGGAAGAGTTATCGAAAACACATTTAATGCAGGTGTTAAAATTGATTTAGCCAATATAGAACGGCGTCCACATCAATATTTATACAACGACGAAAGCGGATTTTATTTTATGCATAACGAAACATTCGAACAAGTTACCATACCAAAAGAATTAATAGAAGAATCTTTATTATTGAAAGAAGGATTGCAAGTTTATATTGCTTTCGATGCTGATACAGAAAATCCATTGACATGCGAGCTACCACCATCTGTAGAAATGGAAGTAATATATACTGAACCAGGCTTAAAGGGCGATACGGCATCTTCAACTACAATGAAACCTGCAAAACTCGAAACTGGATTGGAAATAAAAGTTCCACTTTTTATTAACACTGGTGACATAGTTAAAGTTGATACACGTGATAAATCGTATATAGAAAGAGTTAAAAAATAAAGACGAATTAAGTTAATGAAATTTTTTAGAGCTTACACATTAGAAGAGATTGCAAATTTGCTTAACTTGCCTTATATTGGAAATCCTCAAACATTAATTACAGGAATAAGCGATGTATATCATGCAACATACCAGGATATTACATTTTCCGATAATGAAAAATATTTCGATTTAGCCAATAAAAGTAATGCTTCCGTAATAATAGTTGAAAATACAATTTCATACGAAACACAAAAAGGAATTATACTGTCTAACAATGCATTTGAAACTTATAATAAACTTGTTTCAATACTTTTTCCATTTGTTGTTCAAAAAGAAAATATACATCCTAATAGTAAAATAGTTAATACAACCGTTATTTATCCTAATGTTTTTATTGGCGAGAAAGTTTCTATCGGAGAACATTGTATTATTCATCCAAATGTTGTTATTTACGGGCCTTGTACTATAGGAAATAATGTTATTATTTATTCTTCTGCAGTTATAGGTTCAGATGCTTTTTATTTTAAAAAAGACAAAGAATATCTTAAACTTAAGGCTGTTGGCGATGTTATTATTCACGATAATGTAGAAATTGGCTCAAATACAACCATCGAAAAAGGATTAGGTAGTTCTACCATAATAGGGGAAGGCACAAAAATTGGTAATGCTGTTCAAATAGGACACGATACAAATATTGGAAACAACTGCTTTATAGCTGCTCAAACTGGAATTGGCTCTAATGTCATTATTGAAGACGATGTAGTAATATGGGGACAGGTAGGCATTCAAAAAAATATTATTATTGGGAAGGAAGCAATAATATTAGGCCAAAGTGGTATTACAAAAAGTTTAGAAGGTGGTAAAATATATTTTGGTTTACCTGCTACAGAATCAAGAGAAAAAATGAAAGAGCTTGCTTATATCAAACAAATTCCATCACTAATAAAACTATTAGGAGAAAAATTATGAATGAAAAAGCTTCTTTAAAAAGACTACAGCTGTCTAATTTTAAATTAGAAGCTCTCTTAAGCATTACTTTATCAATTAACGAAAATCTTTCGACTAACGCTTTATTACAAAAATACGAGAAAATTATTCGTAATGACTTAGGAATTGGTAAAGTTGTTTTGTTTAATTACAACAAAACTTGGCAATGTCTTTTAGCATCAGGAGTAAAAGATGAAAATTATTTAAATATTAATGTTGAAACAGACCTTTTATCTTTTCGCGAAATTACAAACCTTGCCGTTATAAATCACCAAAAATTAAATGGTTTCGATTTAGTTATTCCAGTTTTTCATAAGTCTATTCCATTAGCATACGTTCTTTTAGGTGATATTGAAGAGGAAAGAGACGGCATAAGTCCGATAATAAAACATTTAAACTTTTTTCAAACACTTACTAATATACTTGTTGTTGCAATAGAAAACAAACGTTTATATAACGAAAATATCCAACAAGAAAGCCTCAGAAAAGAATTGGATTTGGCAAGACATATGCAAAGTTTATTAATTCCTAATCCAAACGAATTACCTAATGACGAAAATATTAAAGTTTCATCTTATTATCAACCTCATTACGAAGTTGGTGGCGATTATTACGATTTTTTTTACTTAAATAAACATGAAATAGGATTCTGTATAGCTGATGTTTCAGGAAAAGGAATTTCTGCTGCCTTGTTAATGTCTAATTTTCAGGCATCATTACGTGCTCTTTTTACAGATGATATTCCCATAAATAAGCTTATTTTTAGGCTCAATTCAATTGTTAATAACAATACAAAAGGCGAAAGGTTTATTACAGCATTTATTGCTAAATACAATTTAAATACTCATACCCTTAATTATATAAATGCTGGACATGTTCCACCTTTGCTTTATCTGGGAGCTTTAAAATTTCAATACTTAAAATCGGGATGTGCAGGATTAGGAATGCTACCCGAAATATCTAATATTAAAATTGGAACCATTGTTGTACCAAAAGATGCTCGTTCAGCTTGCTTTACTGATGGGCTTGTCGAAATGGAAAACGAACAGCTACAAGAATACGGAACAAAATACATGGAAGAAGCCATTGTAAATGAAAAATCTATTGATTTATTCGTATGGAAAACTATTCAACAAGTAAATATTTTTAAAGGGAAAAATGCTTTTTTTGACGACATTTCTATGTTATGTATAGAATTTTAGTTTGTAAATATTATTTAGTTATCCCTTAAAAATCGTATAACTTATTTATTAACAATAGATTGTTGAGAATTTTATTTGTAAAAAACTACAAGTTTTTGTAGTTTTATGTGAAAAACCTTGCAAATTTTTATGATTTAGGCACGACGTTTTACCGAAATATTGTTTTCTCTTGAAAAAATTTTAATCCCCCCAAAAAAATAAATTGAATTTTTAAGGGACGACTATTTACTTTCATTGTCATTTCTTTTTTCATTCTCAAACCATTTTTTCTGTCATTTTTAGTGGTGCCGTCTTTTCTTCGCCTTGTTGGTAACTTTATTATATATTTTTATATGAAAGAAGAGGTGATTTACAAAGCCCAAATAATTAATGGAATAGTCAAACCTAACCCTATATAAATCCAATAACCTGTACCATATGGAGGGACTTCAGCTAACTTCGTAATTTCTTTCCCATTTTCCATTTTTATTTGAATCTGAGTGTCCAACTTTTCTTTGTACATGCCACTTTCAGAAGTGTAATGAATACCGTACTCCCCCGAAGGAACATTTTTAATGGTTAGACTTTTTAGATGTTTCTTTTCCACAATTAAATTATCATTTACGGTAATAAATGTTCTCGAAGTGGGTTTTGAAGGTTTAATTATTATTTTTCCCGTGTTTGAAATATCTGTTTGATAATTAACATAAAGATGTTTAGCACAAGAACTTAAAAAAACTACCGAAAAAATCAACATCATTCTTTTCATAACACTTTATTAATTAAATTGATAAGCTAATCCAACACTAAAGTTTAAAAACTTTGAAGCATCATCTTCTCCCTTATCTTTCCTTGGAAGAAGAATCTGATACTTTATTCTAGAAAGTAAAAAAAGTTTTTCATTAAATTTCAATAAAAATCCTATTTCCGGTGCAATTCCATAAGAATATTCAAAATCCGAGCTCGGTTTTATGATTTTCTTGCTCAAAGGTAAGTTCCGAATGATTTTCATAAAACTCAAGAAATTCTTTAAACAATTTACTGCAAACGGGGTCGGAAATTTTGTCTGCAATTTTTTTAATCTTTTTGATATTCATAAAGAGAATTTTTAAATTTACAATCCGAAAACACTACCGAAAGTTTGTCCTCGAGCTTTAATCATTAAATCAACGATTGCTTCATAATCGTCCTTATTGCTATTATATGCACACAGATCGTTTTTGATTTAAAAAAAATTGTTTTTAAAAAATGCTTCAATATCATTCTTTTGTCCTAACCTCAGCAATGCTCCTTTCTGCTCAAGCATTTTTCGAATATGAGTGGCATCAATACTGAACAAATGAGAGAACTCAATGATTGACGTTTTGACAGTATCAAGGCTAAATTTGAAAGTCATTTTCACATTCTGACCCGAAATACCATCTCTCTCCGTTTCGCAAAAATCGGTTGTTGTCTTAATTAGTACTGCATTAGGCTATTTTTCAAGTAATTCGCTTAAAAGCGATTTTAAATCAGATAATTCTTTGATCGTTTCCATGGTGTTTTTGTTTTAAATTACGAACTTTCATGAAGTTAAGGGGAAAGGTTTCCCAGTCATATTCACAAGGTCGTCTTTGATTTTGGTAAGGTCGATTTTAAAATCCCCATAGCTACTTCCTGACGTAGCATATGTATGTATGTTTAATTTGTGACTTAATAACTCTTTTGTCTTACTCTCAACATTTTCACATAATCTTCGTCCTTTAACATTACCTTTTCCATAAAAGTTTGTTTGAGTACATTTTTCTGCAATTCCAAAAAGCTGATGGTCTTTATTTTTTTTAACTTCTTTTACAATATTTTTCAAAGAAGCGAAGGCATACCAAAACTTATTAAATATTATACCTTTTGTATTTGTAATAAGCTCTTTTAATTTTTTCGAACCGTGCGTATTGATTGTGTCCAAATCTTTATCTTTTCCAATACTTCCAAAATGACCAGTATGTTCCACATAAATACTCCTTGCTCCAGGCAAATAAAAGTTAAAAAATGATTCGTGAGGAAACCATATCATAGTATTGTTGTTCTTAGCTATTTCATAATAAAGTTTATTCTTTACTTTGATATTTGAGTGATTTTTCTTCTTATCCCAATATTGATTCCACAAAAAAATATCACCATAAACTTTTTCAATGTTTTGTTTTAAATCAAATAATTCTTTCTTTCCGTTCAAATATCCATTCCAATTATGATGTTCTATCAATCATTCTCTAATATTATTCTTTATCCCTACATACAACGGACAAAATTTTTCACCTTGCCCATCAACATTAATTTTTACGCCTACGATATAAACACCCGCTTCATCAGGAATTGAGTCAAAATACTTTGGGTCAAATTGCCATGGTTTTGGACAAATAGGGTTTCTACTTAGCGGAAGATTTGTTGTAAATTCTATAGTTGCCATGTAATCTATATTTATGCAAATATACTTATTTTTTTGTAACAGCTGCGTACAATTTCTTTTCAAAAAACTCCTTCGCTGTATAATTGCTATATTTCATGGCCAGCTCTACCTGTTTACGGCCGCACGTGCTATGCCATACAAACACTCCGTTATGCTGCAGCCAATCCGGGAAATTTTTATCTGCTGAATATCGTGTAATAACTGTGTAATCATGATTAAAAACAAAGCCCTTTTCATCAAGAATATCCATATCAAATTCATCCGGATTCATGGCTGCAAAAGACACCAACTCGTCATCCATGCTGTCGAGTTCTGATTTTTGCCAGGACGTATCTGTTAGAAAACGTGACAAGTTTCCATCATATTTTTTCAAAACACTTTTTTGGAAAACAAGGAGATTGGCTAATTGAATGTATATTGGCATTGTGTTGTGTTTTATAATAATTCGTATTCGTTGATTTGAAGTTCTTTTAACAATTCTTTAGTGCTTAGCCTGCCTTCCGTTTGTATATTTTGATAGGCTGACATTACCTCATTTTGTGTTTTTTGCTTCAGCAGCAAATACGGGTTATGGGGAAATACTTTGTTCAGCACCTTTTTGGTGAACATTTCTTTTATCGCATGGGCACTGTATTTTTCCTGCAATAAATACAAGCTTATTACTGTTGTTAATTCGTCCCATTTCACCCAATCATGTTTGTTACACAAGCCTGTTTCAGTTTCAGCATCATGCAGGTAATGCTTATACGTTCCAAACATTACAAAAAACCTGGCGAAAATTTCATAAACCTCAGGGCGCGGAATGTCAAGCCCAACATGAATTCGCTGAGTAAGTAAAGATAAAGGCTTGAAGAAAATATAGAAAAATGCATTGACCTGATCAGGTTCTGCAGCCATCTGGTATTTCCATAGCAGATTCTTGTTTTGCTGCATCAAATAATACAAGTTGGCTCTGAAAAGTGATTCCATATCATCGCAGTTTTCGGTATATTTTCTGTGTTCAAACTGCACGGAATATATATCCGGGTAATCCGAAAACTTCAGTATCAATCTATGAGTTGGTTTTATACCGAACGCGCTGAAAAATCGCCTGATTCCTGGTTCAATTTCTTTAAAAGACGTATCATTCAGCTTGATATTTAACTTTAATAAAGCTATTTCCTTGATCATTTCCTTCATAGCTTATATTTTTGGATTGTTTTTTAATTTACCAATTAATTCCCGAAGGCGTTTCCCGCGTTCTTCTGTAGTTTTTTCTGTGGTTTCCTGAGTATTTTTATATTGCATTAAAGCATTTATGGCCTCCTCACATAGATGTTTTGTTTCATTTTCCAATAATTGGTTATAGTTTTCAGCAATAAAATACATCATCACCCATTCCATATCATTGGGGTCTTCCCATTCCGGCAAAAACAAATCAGTATTATTGATTGATGGTTTGGTGTTAATGAACCAGTCCGTATTAAACTCAAATAAATCAGGACCAGCAATCAGTTTAGATTCATATTCATTTGATGAATCCTTTTCGAGGATGCCAAATTTTACAATTATTATTATAATTTTATTATGCAAACAATTGCCCATTTTTCAGGCGGGGATTCGAACCAGAATAGCTTCTCACCATATTTATCTTTACGCCTGATGGTGTTGCCATCAATAAAGTACAGTTTCTCTCCATACTGATCTTTATACCGGATGGTATTGCCTTCAAAATAAAATAGTTTTGCACCATATTCATCCTGAAACTTAACGGTAAGGCCATCTATATAAAACAGCTTGTCGCCGTACCGGTCTTTTCGTCGTATTGTTTGATCTTCAAAAAAATATAACTTTTCGCCATATTTATCTTTTTCAAACAAAGTATTTCCCTGGACGTAATAGAGCTTCTCCCCGTACTGATCTTTGCATCGAATTTGTTGCGACATACAAAGAAACGGGAGCCATAACATAGTAATTGTTAAACCTAATTTCATATTTCTTGAATTTTACTCCTCAATGAATTTATATTTTTTCATATAATCCTTACGGTTCATGTTCTCGTAGTATAACCAGTTGTCAAATTTTTCAAACCATTTGTTATAAAAGAATCCGATTTCTTTTTTTACTCCGAAATACTTCAGGGCATTGTTCAAATCAACTGCCGAAAGAAAAGAAAATGGAAATACTGCAAACTCATAAATTAAAATATATTTAAAAAAATCAATATTTGTTGCCATGTAGCCCACATAAATAAAGGCAAATACTGGTGCTATGTCAAAAATAAACTTGCGAAAACCATTTTTTATTTTTTTACAACCTGCTTCATCTAAATAAAACATTGCATGTATTTGTCCGGAAAAAATAAAAAAGGACCATCCCAGGCTTCCAGGGCTCACGCCAAAAATTAACGCAATCAACAGATGACAGAGTTCATGAACGAAGATTGCCGGAAGCGCAATAATTCTCAACAATATCCTAACACCTCTTTTCACAAGCTTTAATATTAACTGATAAAAAAACCACCATCTTTATCAAACCATATTTTTTCATCAAGCACCTCTTTGAGTATTTTAAAGTCTCTTCTGATAGTACGGTCGCTAACATCAAAAATTTCGCATAGGTCTTCTGTACGTACTGTAACTCCTCTTCTTAAAGCATCATAAATAAAAATAATTCTGTAAAGTTTTGATTTAAATATATCATCTTTGTTTTTTTTTAGTTTGATTTTCATCCGATACTTGATAATCCCTTCCAGCGTTTCTTTGTCAATATTATTCGGAATAAATTTTACTAGTTTTCTGATTTCAGGATCATTAATAATAAAGCGTTTTCCTACTGCCAGAATTAAATGTTCATTTTTATCCCAATGTTTCAAAAATGGATTCAGATCATTGAGAAATTGTTCTGTAAGCAAAAGACTATCTATCATGATAACAAATCCGGGCAAAGAGATTAAATCCTCAGCACAATTAATGTTCGACAATTCTAGTTTAAGTTTTTTATTTATGCTAATCAAACACTCAACAATGTGAGAATTTGAAGTCCAATAAGCAATTCTATTGTTTTTCATGATAATTTTTTTTACAAAGATAACATAGGAAAAAGACTTTGTAAAATCTGAGAGGATAATAGTGTGTCATTTTTTCAAAATGAATAAGAAGTCAATATTGGAGAATTTTCTTCGCCTTGTTGGTAACAATTAATTTATACAAATATATCCTATTTAAATTAATTTTTGTATATTTATTGCGTCATACCATATAAAAAAGTATAACATTATGAAAATGGCAGCAAATCAAACTATATGGAAGATTTTACGAAGTTGCTTGAAATAAAAAGATACTCTTACAAAACTATCAAAACCTATCGAAATGCTCTTACCAAATTTTTACAATCTTTCACCAACAGGAATCCATTGTATATTTCTATCTAGGAAATTGAGAATTATATTAATCAAAAGGTTACCAAAGAAAAAATCTTAACATCTTATCAAAATATTTTAATAGGGACAATTAAGTTTTTTTACCATGAAATATTCAGGAAAAAATATCACTTGAATCATCTTTACCCTGAACGAAGAGAATTTAAACTCCCTATGTTTTCTCTTAATCAGATAATTTTGTTGTTAGAATGGTTGTACGTCTGTCTGTTTTTGTTGCATACAACGTATGCGGATAAAAGAAGTTTGCGAAGCAAATTTAGACAGAGTAACCTGCAAGGGTTCGTAGTCTTTTATCCTCTGTTATGTGCCCCGAGCTTATAGGCGAGAGTGCAACGTGGCAAGTAAACCGAAGGCTTCCGCAGAATTCAAGACCCACAGTAAATTACGTT
>JBBIKO010000055.1:0-400 GCA_037445415.1 Bacteroidota bacterium | reverse complement strand
GCTTTAATCTTAATTTCTAAATCAACAAAGTTGTCAAACCAGTATCGTTTGTAATTTTCCAAAACTTCCGCTATCCCTCGGCGTGGTTTAAGCAATAGTTTTGTGTTTATAGTAAATCCGTTGTATGAAAAATCTCTGCTTTGCTTTTGTCCATCTCTTTCTTCTTCAAATATCTTTGAAAAGCCATCAATTTTTCTGTATCCGTCCGCGTGTTCGGTTCCTTTCGGGTCAACAAACAAAATCAGGTATCGTTTGCCCTTTTGCGCCCAAAAGATAAAGTCCGGTTTGAAATTGGCGATATTATTTTCCTTCGGACTGTAATAAGGAATAAAAACCTCGTCCAATGTTTGGTCAAGTTTTGAAAACATCCACCAGTCAAATTGCGTAAATACATTATCGG
>JBBIKO010000054.1:0-9814 GCA_037445415.1 Bacteroidota bacterium | reverse complement strand
ATCTAAACCTTGATCGTAACGGTCGAGCCCTTGATAGAAAATGCTTGCAACAGGACCACGTGTATTTCTGCAAACTTCTTTAGCAGCTTCAATTCCACCATTTTCTAATGCTTCTTCTACGCTCTTTATAAGCTTTTCGGTGTTGGTAGTAGCTAAATTTAAATAAATAATACGCTCAATTATGATAGCTAATCCGATAATTAAAATAATTAAAATAGGTGTCATCCAGGGTACACCACCTTCTATGAATTTAGTTTTAAATACTTGGTGTAAACCTTTTTCTTCTGGTACTTCCATTTCTGAAACATCAGTTGTTTCTACAGCTACTTGTTGTACAGTTGCAGGCTGAGTAGTATCATCTACTATTTGATTGTTAGTAGCTTGCATAACCTGCGTGCCTTGAGCCATTAGGCTACTTGTTCCAAAAAAAAGCAATCCTACAATTGTTAATAATGAAAAAAACTTTCTCATTTTCATAAACATTTTAATTTAGTTAGTAATTCATTTTTAGTTTTAATATTGCGGAGAGAGCGGGATTCGAACCCGCGATCCCGTTTAAAGCGGGATACACGCTCTCCAGGCGTGCTCCTTCAACCGCTCGGACACCTCTCCAACTTCTATAATTCAAAGAACAAATTTTGGCTGTGAAAATACAAAATATAATTGGATATAAAAAATAAATTTTTGAATTTTTCTTAATCTTTTGTTATTTCTCCTCTTAACGAACTTTGAAGAAAATATAAAGTTTCCTGATATGTATAATTTTTTCTAAGTAAATACATAAGTTTGGTTACTGCTGCTTCTGTTGTCATATCTTTTCCATCTATTACACCTAATTCTAACATTTTGCTACTTGTTTCGTATGTTCCCATTTTTATTCCACCTATTAAGCATTGGGTTACATTTAAAATGCAGATTTCCTTTTCAATTGCTTTTGCAATACCTTTTAAAAACCATTTGTCAGTTGGAGCGTTACCAGAACCATAAGTTTCTAAAACTATACCTTTAAGATTATTTACAGCTAATAAATAATTAAATATTTCTTCACTTATTCCAGGGTATAATTTTATAATAGTTACATTTGTTTCTAATTTATCGTTAAATGTGGTTTGCTCTGTTGAAAGGTAATTTATGTAAGGGAAATTGTAAGTTATTTCTATCCCAGCATTGGCAAGATTGGGATAATTTGGTGATATAAATGCATTAAATAAATTTGTACTGTACTTAGTTGTCCTGTTTGCTCTGGTTAGTTTATTTTCAAAATAAATACATACTTCAGGTACAACTGGCATACCGTTAGATAATTTAGCAGCAGCTATTGTAAGTGATGTTATTAAATTTTCGCGTCCATCTGTTCTAAGTTCTGATATAGGAAGTTGAGAACCTGTAAATATTATTGGTTTTTGGTTGTTTTCGATTAAAAAACTAATAGCACTTGCAGTATATGCCATAGTATCGGTACCATGAAGTACTACAAAACCATCATATATATAATAATTCTGTTTTAATATTTTTAATATATCGAGCCAAAATTCGGGTTTTGTATTTGACGAGTCAATTAGTGGTTTCATCGAAATAGTATCAATTTGAACATTAAGTCTAGAAATTTCAGGTACATGTTTAAAAATTTCAGAAATATTATAAGGAACTAATGAACCATTAGTATCTTTCACCATGCCTATAGTTCCGCCAGTGTATATAAGCAATAGTTTTGTATTGTTCATAAACTATTTATGTTAAATAATTTTTTTGCATTATTAGTAGTAATTTCTACTGTTTGTTCGACAGATATTTTTTTAATTTCTGCGATTTTTTCTGCTACGTGAATTAAATAAGAACTTTCGTTTCTTTTGCCTCTATATGGTATAGGTGGTAAATAAGGTGAATCTGTTTCTAAAAGTATTGATTCTAAAGGAATATATTTTACTACTTCTGCCAAAGTTGAATTTTTGTACGTAACAACACCACCCACACCAATATAAAAGCCTTGTTCAATTAAATATTTAGCTTCGTTAATGCCTCCAGGAAAACAATGAAATACACCTGATAGTTTATACGATTTATATTCCTTTAATAACAGAATAATATCGTTTAATGATTTTCGAGAATGAATAACCAAAGGAAGTTGGTACAAATAAGCCAAATGAAATTGTTCTATAAGTGTGTACTTTTGTTCAAAAATAAATGATTTATCCCAATAATAATCTAATCCGCATTCGCCAATTGCACAAGGTTTATTATGCATTAGCGATAATTTTAACAAATTTATTTCTTCTAAATAATTGCTTTTTACTGATGTAGGATGAATTCCCAACATTGACAGACAAATATTGGGATATTGTTTTGATAAACTTAGCATTCTATTTCTTGTTCTGCTGTCAATATCTGGCAATATAAGTTTTCGTACGCCTAATTGAACGCAACGCCAGATTACTTGGTCTATATCGTTATTAAATTGTTCTAAATATAGATGTGTATGTGTATCAACAAAAACCATTATGCTAATATCGAACTAAGACATCTAAATCATTATTTTTAAATAAGTTATTAAGTTTTTTTGTTTTAACTTGTTATAAATCTTATTTTTAATAAATATCTAACAATTTTTTACAAAATTACTGATTTTTTACAAACTATTGGGTAACACTCATAAAATCTTTTTAACACTGTTTTTTTCGTTAAACATCAGTTCTTGTTTCAAAATAAATCAACAAAATATAGAGCTTTAGTATTAAAATTGACAATTTAAAGAAAAAGGCTATATTTTCGAAGACAGCCTCCTGATAACTAAAATAAAATTACATATTTTTAACAATAAATATTAGCTTTAATTAAGTTCTTTTTTTTTATAAATTCAACTAAAATTTGTTCAAAATTTGGTGTTCCAATTTCTTGAAGTTCGTATCCTACTGTAACATGTGGTTTACTGATTTTTATAATCCTACTCAAGTCAATAGGTGTTGCAACAACAAGAACGTCGAAAGGTGTATTCTCTATAGTTTGTTCTAAATCGGCCATTTGTTCTTTGCCGTAACCCATTGCTGGTAACAATGTTCCTATATTGGGATAAACTTCAAATGTTTCAGCAATTCTTCCAACAGCATAATTTCTAGGATCTACTAAGTCAGAAGCTCCATACTTTTGTGCAGCCACCACTCCTGCTCCGATACGCATGTGTCCGTGTGTCAAAGTAGGTCCATCTTCTATTACAAGTACACGACTTCCTTTAATGAGCTCAGGTTTATCAACTGTAATTGGTGATGCAGCTTCTACTATCGTAGCTGTTGGGTTAATTGCCCTTAAGTTATTTCTAACGATATTTATGTTTTCTAATGATGCGCTGTCAATTTTATTGATAACAATAACATCAGCCATGCGTGCAACAGTTTCTCCAGGATGAAAACTTAATTCAGCACCTGGTCTAAGTGGGTCAGCAACTCCAACCATTAAATCTGGCTTAAAGAATGGGAAATCGTTATTCCCACCATCCCAAAGTATTACATCGCAACCATTAGGATCATCTTCCGCAGCTCGAAGTATAGCTTCATAATCAACTCCAGCATATATAACATTTCCACGTTTTATATGTGGTTCGTATTCTTCCATTTCTTCGATAGTGCAGTTGTAAAATTGAAGATCTTGCAATGAAGCAAAACGCTGTACTCTTTGCTTAACTAAATCGCCATAAGGCATTGGATGACGAACAGCAACTACTTTAAGCCCTAGTTTCATCAATATTTCGATAATACGTCTTGATGTTTGGCTCTTTCCACAGCCTGTTCTTGTAGCGCCAACAGCAATAACAGGTTTTGTAGATTTTAACATTGTGTCGTTAGGACCAAGAAGCATATAGCTTGCACCAGCAGCCATAACAGTTGAGCCAATATTCATTACTTGTTGATGTGAAACATCGCTATATGCGAAAACACAAACATCTACTTTTAAATTTTTTATTAGTTTAGGCAAATCTGCTTCGTTATAAATAGGAATACCATCAGGGTATATATCTTCTCCAGCTAATTCTTTTGGATATTTTCGCCCATCAATGTCGGGTATTTGTGTTGCAGTAAAAGCAACTACATTGTAATTAGGATTACCGCGAAAATACACATTAAAATTATGAAAATCGCGTCCTGCTGCCCCAATGATAATGACATTTTTTTTACTCATAATATGATAAATTTGTTTTTCGGATTGCAAAATTAGTGATTTACATTTTATTAAAAAAAAGTAATTTATTAACATTTTAATAGTTTTGATAAAACTCCTCATAAATTTGATACATAATGACACTTTGTTGGTTGTTGAATATTTTTTTGTTAATAACTTTTTTATTTTAAAATTGAATGTAGTTGTATATTTTTTTGTTTATCTTATGAAAAAAATAATTTTAAAGTTAATAACAACGAACTTAATTCTTAAATTACTTATAACGAAATTATTTTCCCTAATTTCATCTTTTAGCGTGATTGGAATTAGGTAATGTGTTTTGCTAAGAACGGAAGTGAACAATAGCCATTATAATCATAAAATCAATATTTATTCTTATGCATGACATTAGAGATATAAATTTTGTATTATTAGATATGTTTTACTTTCTTTGTTGCGTGAAAAGATTATTAACTATAATTTTAATATTATCCCTATATCAAATAGCTAATTCACAAAAATTTAGTGCTGAATTTCATTTAGGGTATGCAGATAACATCCCTTCAAATTTGGTAATCAAGCAAAAAGGTTTTCCCGATACTATTTTTACTGCTCATTATTATAGCGAACCTTTTGTTTCTCCATATTACTGGTTATGGAGAATTTCATATAAAAGGAATGAAAAATGTAAATTTGAGTTTGAAGCTGTTCATCATAAAATTTATTTGAAAAATACGAATAATGTTGTTGAAGCATTTGGAATTTCTCATGGTTTAAATTTACTTATGTTTAACTATGTAAAAATATTAACTCATAATTTTCACTTGAATTACGGTATTGGTGGTGTTTTATCACACCCTGAAAGCACCATTCGCGGTCAATCATTACCTGAAAAAAAGCGTGGAATTTTTGGCATGGGTTATTATTTGTCTGGAATAGTAATGAATTTTTCAGCTGGAAAATATTTTATTTTGTCAGATAGATTTTATATAAATACAGAAATTCGTTTCAATCCAAGTTATTCTGTTGTTCCTATTGTAAATGGGAAAGCTTATGTTTGGAATTATTCTTACCAGCTAATAGGAGGAATTGGATATTTTTTTATTTCTGCAACAAAATGCGTTCTTAAAAACGGCAAAATATTATAGAAAGGATATGCGTATTTAACTCTTCTTGCTATTGGCGAAGCAAGAGTTGTTTTGTAAATATTAATAACATTCGCATGTTGAAATAGTGATTTTATTTCTTTTTTTCTAACAGGTTTTGTATAAGTGTTTTTTGGATTACTAATGAAAAAGTCGTACCACAATACAATTCCGTTATTTTTTAGTAAGTTCCACATTTTTTCTGCTAAATCTTTTCTAAATGAAAAATCGGTAATAGAAGAGAAAACAGTTGATTGAAAGACAACATCAAAATAATTGTTGTACTTTCCATCTATTAACAAGGCATCACCTTCAAGTATTGTAATTTCAGAAAAATTTTGTTTTAATAAAGCAATTCTATCTTCTAAAAGTTCATTTGCAAAAATATTGTTGCTTTTAAATCCTATTTTTTTAAAAAAGTAAAGATTATAACCACTTCCTGCTCCAATTTCAAGAATTTTTACATTTTCAAAATTATTAAAATTTCTTTTTAAAATTTCGTAATATAACATTTCTCTGTAAAAAGAAGCAAATTGTGAAACTTTCTGTTTTCCTTTTGTCGTAATGTTGTTTTATTTGCTCAATAACATTCATAGCATCATCTTCTCAAAATAACCATAGTTGCACCATAGCCATACTCTGCAAAAGATGCATCATGGTAATCGTAATGTCCGTATTCTCTACTTAAAATTCTACGTAATTCTAGTTTAAGCGTGCCACCACCAACGCCGTGAATAAATACAATCTTTTTGATTCGTGGGTTAGTAATAGCTTCTTCCATTTTTTTTCTGAAGTGGTTGATTTGAATATTAAGCATTTGAGAAGCATTTAAACCAGATGTATCAGCAGTAAGTTCGTGAATATGCAAATCAACTTCTAATAATTCATTATTTACATCCTTTTTGATTTCCTCAACAACTTTCTGAGTACTTAAATCGTCTGTTATTTTTTGGTTTTTTATTTTTTCTAAAAACTGATCCGAACTTGTCAAAGATATTAAGAAAGCTGGTTCATCGAAGAAGTCGTTTCCTTTATAATATTGATTATTTAACAAATATATTGGCTGGACTATGACTTCCTTTTCAAAAAAATTTCCTTTTTCTTTATTGTAAGCTGAAAAAGAAATAGCTTGAAATAAAATATTATTGATATTAACCAGATCTTCCTTTTTTAATTCAGATATAAATATTTTAGTATTAGGTTCTAAATTACCATTTTCGACAAATGTATATCCTTCTTTATTTTTGAAAAACAAGCAAAATGTATAATAATTAGCAGTATCGTTAATTAAATACAAAGAAAAAATATTTTCATTATTAACAGATGATGATATAAAGCCAAAATATAAATCGTTAGTCAATTCGTTCTCTGGAATGAAAACTTTAGATATAGGTTGAAAATTGTCTTCTGTTAAAAACATTTCATTTCGTTCTATGTAATTATAATTTTTAAGTTGGTTATCTGCTTCTATTGTAGATTTTAATTCTGCGTGTTTTCTTTTCTCCACAAAAACGAGTTGATTTAATTTAACTGGTATTTCAAATCCTTCTTCTACAAGGACATAAGCTAATTCGTTAATTATTCGAGTTATAACTCCTTCACCTTTTTCGTTTAAGAACCTAACTTTATCTCCAACTTGTACAATCATATATTTTTTTCATAAAGTTATATACTTTTGCAAAAAAAATGCAATACAAAAATATTAAAACCAATGAATTTGATTATCACTTACCTGAACATTTTATAGCAAAATATCCTTTAGAATTAAGAAACCATTCTAAATTACTTATTTATAAAGATAAAAACATTTACGAAAAAAAATTTTTAGAAATACATGAAGAAATACCATCTAATTATTTATTAATTTTAAATGATACAAAAGTTATTCCAGCACGTTTGTTTTTAAAAAAAGATACGGGCGCAACTATTGAAATTTTTTTGCTTGAACCATATAAACCAAATAACTATTGGAAAGCATTTAATTCAACAAAAACATGTCAATGGACATGTTTAATTGGGAATGCAAAAAAATGGAAGGAAGAAACCCATTTACATTTAGAGTTAAAAGTAAATTATGTATCGGTAATTTTAACAGTTGAAAAAATACAAAAATTTAACGATGCTTATATTGTTCAATTTTCATGGAATAATGATTTTACTTTTATTGAAATAATTACTGCTATTGGGCAAATTCCAATTGCACCATATTTAAAAAGAAACACAGAACCTATTGATTACGAACGCTATCAAACTATTTTTTCTAAAGTTCTTGGAAGCGTTGCTGCACCTACAGCATCGTTACATTTTACCAACCATGAATTTGAAAATTTAGAAAAGAAAAACATTAAAACAGAATTTTTGACATTACATGTTGGAGCAGGTACTTTTAAACCTATGACTACTACATATGTTCATGAACATGAGTTACATAGCGAAACATTTATTTTCAAACAATCTTTACTAGAAAAAATAATTAATCACTATCCTAATATAATTGCTGTTGGAACAACTTCGTTAAGAGCATTAGAAAGTATTTATCATGTAGCAAATTTATATTCTTCTTATAATCAATTAATAACATTTATAAGTCAATGGTGTGAATATGAATATAAAAACCACAAAGATACATTAGTGGCTCTTAAAAATTTTAACGCTTTCATGCAAAACAATAAGATAATGCAATTAGAAGTAAAAACGCAACTAATGATTTCTCCTGGTTATAAAATAAAAATGGTAAAAGGGCTAATAACAAATTTTCACCAACCTAAAAGCAGTTTGCTTGTACTTGTTGCTACATTGGTTAGCGAAAACTGGAAAAAAATATACGAATATGCTTTAAATAATAATTTCCGCTTTTTGAGTTATGGCGATTCTTCACTTTTATGGATTGATTAGTAAAAATATTGAATTATTATTTTAGTTTAATTGTACTTGTTAAATTTTCAGAAGTTTTAATTGATTCTTGTTGTGGGCAATCTTTACAAACACAATCATCTGGATATTTAACTTCGCGATTACTTTCTGGGTCCCAACCCCAAATTAAAAACTGCATAAAAAAGCCTACTACATAAGCAACAATAACAAACCAGCCATATTTAACCCACCTTGCAACTGACTTAGCTTCTTTAAAAATATTTGATATAGCAACACCAGCCGACGAACCAAACCATATCATAGAGCCTCCATAACCAACAGCATAAGCCAACAGTCCCCAATCGTAGCAACCTTGATCTAAAGCTAATTTAGTTAAAGGAATATTATCGAAAATTGAAGATAAAAATCCAAGACCAAAAGAAGTTTGCCAAGATGCATTTGGTAATTCGTGAACAGGCATCATTGACGCAGATGTAACAAGAGATAATAAAAATATAGAACCTAATATAGCCTCTTTTGCTACATTCCAGTGTGTTTTTCTAATAAATGCTCCTATTACAATTGCAATCCAAACTCCTATAGCAGGAAAATCCAGTAAAATATTCGTAGTTATTGTTCCCACTAAAATCATCAAAACTATTCCTAATCGTCCGAAATCTATCTTTATATTTTCTTTAGGATCTTTAATTATTCTTTGATATTTATGTTGTAAATAAGCTGCAGGAAATGCTATAACGAAAAAAGCAAATATTGAACCTATATATGCATGTAGAACGTTTAAAGCAGAAACTCCATCTATCCACATCATAGTTGTTGTTGTATCGCCTAACACAGAACCAGCACCTCCAGCATTACTTGAAGCCACAATTGCTGCCAAATAACCAATATGAACCTTTTTATTAAAAACAACTAAAGCTATTGTACCACCAATCATAGCTGCAGCGATGTTATCAAGAAAGCCTGAAAAAACAAAAACCATTGCTAAAAGTACAAAAGGACCTTTCCAATCGTTTGGCAAAAATTTTGGCAACCAGTCTGGTACCCCAGACTCTTCGAAATGATTTGATAATATTGCAAAGCCAACTAATAAACCAAACAGATTGAGCAAAATAGACCACTCGCCTTCTCGAGAATGTTTGTCTATTATTTGATTCAATAAATCAACTTGTCCAAAAAAATGATCAAAAACATGAAAAGTTGGATCTACAAATATTTTATAAGTAAAAATTACAGTTAAACCAGTTAAAGCAATTTTTAAAACATGATGATGAAATAATGCTATTCCAAGTAATGTCAATCCAAATAAAATAAATTCTACTCGAATGCCAAAAATTACAGGACATTCGTTACAAATTGTACCTCCTGAAGCAAATATTGCTAGGGGCAGCAATAAAAAGCTCAATAACAAAATTTTTAGTTTCATATAATAATATTTTTATAGTTAACAATCAGTAAAATAGAATTAACAATCTTGATTGTAGATAAGTAATAAAAGAAGTTTATAGCTTTTGTGCTATTTAATTGATTATAAGACAAAAAATATATAAAAGCCATTTATTTTTATTGAAATGTCGAGGCAAAGTTAAGGGATTTTAAAAACTTTCAAAATGATATAAAAAATATTTTAAAGTTATTTATTAAATCAA
>JBBIKO010000053.1:0-9851 GCA_037445415.1 Bacteroidota bacterium | reverse complement strand
CATGCTATGTTCTACCGTTGTGCTTCGTAAGCGTCTAAGTGTTTTATTTTGAACATTAGGTAATATTATGTTTTCGTAAATATCCAAAGTACCTATTGCACTTCCTACAACAATTCCTGTTTCATAGTCTGGTTCGTTATCATGAGCATTGGGTATTGTTAAATTTGCATTTTTCCATGCTTCTAATCCTGCAACTACTGCATATTTTACTACATTACTGGCATCGGATAGTAAAAAATATTCAATATATTTATAAAAAGGTGATTTCTCGACAGAAACCAAACCTCCCAATTGACAACCAAAGCCAACTTTTTCTAATAAATCAATTTTTTGAATACCACATTCTCCTTTTAAAAGTGATAAATAAAAGCTTTCTAATTCACTACCAATTGGGCTTAATACACCTAATCCTGTAATAACTACTCGTCTATTATTCATAAATTTTAAAGCTGCATTGTATTTTCGACATAGCCATTATAGTTCTTTTTTCGTCGTAAATATTGTTTGCTGAAGAGATATAATTATTTCTGAAATAATTTAATTCCGATTCGATGTATATAAGAGTATTTGGATAAACGGGTGCGAAAAAATCTCCTTCCATTAAACCTAAAATAGGCTCAAAAGTAAAATTATTTTCGTGTAATTTTAGCAAATATATTCCTAAAAGAACACAACCTACTTGCCCCATTGCTTCTAATAAAATTGCTCCTGGTGTTATTGCATTATGTTTAAAGTGTCCTTTATAAAAATCTAATTTATCTGAAAAAAAATATGTCGCTATAACTTTTTTTTCGCTTATTTCAATAATATTATCTACAAATAAAAAAGGTTCTGAATAAGGCATGCGCTCAATTAATTTCTTGTATAAATCATTAGAAAACATGACTTTCTCCTCCATCTATGTTAATAATATTGCCAGTTAACCAGTGTAAATCTTCGTAGCTTAATGTTACAAGTAAATTTGCTATATCTTCAGGTGTTGTTAATCGCTTGTATGGATTCTTTTCAATTACCTTTTCTACAAAATTTTGTACATTTGGGAAAACACGAATTGCTTTTGTATTAACTACTCCAGGACATAATAAGTTTACAGATATTTTGTATTGAGCCAATTCTACAGCCATGTAACGACATAACGTTTCTAATACAGCTTTTGCAGCGCCAACAGCGGCATAATGTTGTATAACCTTTTTGCTCCCTTCGCTTGTAAAACCAAAAATTTTTGCATTTTCAGCAAATAAATTATTATTCAATAACCATTGCGACCATGTAATAAAACTCACACCCATCGACTTTATTGTATAAAGCATGTCTTCTTCGCTTAACGAATTTTCTTTATCGAAAATGGGTTTTATATGACCATCTGCTATTGAATGAATAAATATTTTTATTGATTTTATTCCTAAACTTAGTAGTGCTTCCTGAATTTGACTTAAGCCTTCAGCTGTATTAACAGTTGCATTTATAGTTATAATTTTAACAGAAGTTTCTGTTTTTAATTGATTTATTTGTTCCAAAAAATTTTTTGTTGCAATTCTACCATCACGATGTACTAAAAAAAGATTATAGCCTTTAAATGCTAAAGCTTTTGCACAAGCAAAACCTATTCCGCTTGACCCCCCCAATATATATATCCAATTTTCTGTATTCATGTTTTTTATGCAAACTTATATAATATTTTTAAAATTCAAGATATTCATAAAATATTAGATTAAAAAAGGCTGCCCTTTTTAGACAGCCTCTTTTGCATCAGTAAAATTTAGAAAATTATTCGACAATAAGTTTTTGATTTACAATATTATCATAAGTTAATATACGAACAGTGTAAATACCTTTTGCCAATCCATTAAGTGATAAGGTGTAAGTGTTTTCATTAACATTGTTTTCTGTAATTATCTTACCTTCAGTGGAAATTAGTTGAATAGTAGCATTTTGCAATTTACCAAGATTTACAATTGCATAATTACGTGCAGGATTTGGCATAATAGTTATAGAGTTAGAAATATTATTTTGATTAACATTTGTTGGATTTACATAAATTGTGTTTGAAGTAGCGGAGCAACCGTTGACATCTGTAACTATCACATAATAAGTATCTTCTGTTGTTACAAAATACTGATCGCTTGTAGCACCTGCTATTTGACCTTGATTTACTCCGTACCATTGATTACCAGTTGGCACAGAGGAGAACAATGTGTCTCCATTTTGTGAAATTGTTACTGTTGGTAAATTATGGATAGTTAATGTAGCTTCAACTGCATTACTATAACAACCATTATTAACTGCAACTACATAATAGTTGTAAATTCCTACTACTGTTTCGTTGCTTGTATAATTTGTGCAAGTGCAAATTTGATTTGTTAACAATGAATCGCTAAACCATATGAATTGATTGTAATTAGATGTAGGTGTAAATGGAGGGACAGTTGAACCGAAGCAAACATTAATATCGGAAACAGTTGGTTCATTTTGTACTTCGATAGGAGCAGGGTAAACTGTTGCAACATTGCTGGAACAAGTACCTGATACATAAAATACTGTTACAGGAGTTGTGTTTGTTACAGTAATTGTTTCTGTTGTTTCGCCTGTATTCCATACTAATTGGCCAGAATAGTTAGATGCTATTAAAGTTGATAAACCACAATCATTATTAACATTTACAATTGGGGCAGGATGATTGTTCACATTCACTGTAACGCTTGCTGTATTTGTACAACCATCTTGTGAAGTAACTGTAACAGTGTATTGTGTAGTTGTTGAAGGAACATCAGTAGGATTATGAACAATTGAAGTAAATCCTACAGGAATTGAAGTCCAATTAAATGTATTGCTTCTAAACAAATTAACTTTTACATTATCAATTGCCCAATAATAGCCAAATGCTTGTTGATAAACAAATCGTATTTCCAATGCTGGGTTACTTAAATATGTATTTGGTAGTGGTAATACTACATTAGAAAAATTGTTAGAAGCGCCTTGATTTGAAGTCCATGTTTGAATAGTATTCCACTGGGTGCCATCGAAAACTTCTATTTTAGCTGTTCCTCCTGTATAATGGCGGTAGTAATGACTAAATGTTAATGTAATACTATCAACTCCTACTGAACTAAATGTTGGTGAAATAAGTTCGGTACGAGTTGTTCCACTTGAACCTTGTGCATCGGAATTAGACATAATAAATTGTGAGTTGTCGGGGCTGTTAAACGTAAATCCACCATATACATACCCATTTGGTCGTAATGTCCATCCAGCAGCGGCTGCATTTCCACCAGTTGAATTATTTACTGCTGTAAATACATGAGTTGAACTATTGAAGTTTTCAGTAAGTATTGTTGGTGTGAATAATGATCCTGCTGTTAATTGAATAGTTTGACCACAAGTAATATTTGAATTATTTACGCTAGCTGTAGCTTCTGGTAATGGTTTAACATTAATTGAAATTTCACTTGTTGTAACACAACCAGTTTGAGCATCGTTTGCTGTTACAATGTAAGTAGTTGTTGTGGTTGGAGTAACTTCAATAATTTGTCCTGTCATGTTGTTGCTCCATGAATAATCGTAATTAATGTTGCTATTAGCTGTAAGTGTAACATTTGAACCAGCACATACATTATTACTAGATGCTGTTATATTAACAGATTGAGCAGAAACAATTGTAGCAATAACTTCTTCGCGTAAACCAGTGCATAAATTTGTAACTTGCCAATTGTATAAGTACATTCGTGTACCTCCAGTAATATTGTTACCATTAACTGTATTTCCTGTTATTGAAAAGCCATTTAATGTATATGGATAATTGTAAGTTCCTGCACCTCTGTAAATTTGTAAATCATAAAATAGTCCCCAACCTGTTGTGTTTGCGGGCACATAAAAATCAAGATTAAGTGTTTTCTTATTAGTTGTACTAATATCGGCAGATGTTATAATAAATGTTCTAACATCGACAACTTGCGATAAGTTATTAAGTAAAAATATATTTAAAGTACCTGCTTGCGATGGATATATTTGGATAGAATTAATAATCACAGCACCAGTAGTTGCAAAATACATTCCATTCTGTCCAAATGGACTAAAGCTGCTTGGAATATCATCAGTTTTGCCAACAAAAAATGTAGTATTATGAATATATGGTTCAACGTAGTAACTTGTTGTTGTATTTAAAACAGGTGTTACATAATTATTTCCTGCCGCAATTGGATATCCATCAAAAGGTTGATCGTACCATAAAATATTAGTTCCAGAATTTGAAGTTGCGCTCAAGTTAACAGATCCAAGCCCGCACGCACTATCAGGAGTTGTAGCTATTATTGTTGGAGTATTAACGTTCACAGATATTTGTGCCTGAATACATACTACTGTGTCGATTGAAGCTGTCCATTGATAGTACGTGTTACTGGTTAAAATACCTGATGTGTAAGTAAATCCGTTAGCTCCGGGTATATCTGTATAGTTCATTCCATTTGTAGATACGGAAAACTGGAATGTTGCTGTCCCAAAATTATTAGTAGGACTAACGTTTAACACTGTTGACCCTGAAATACATATATTTGATGGGCTTGCAGTTAGGGTTACACTTTCAGGCAAAACAGTAATTTGTATGCTATCCATAGCTCCACATTGAGTAATTGTGCTGTATGCTTGACATGTTATATTATTTATACCTGAAATATTTGATTTGTAGAATACTTTTATTGCAGAAGTATTAGCTGTGTAGGGATTTGTGCATGCGGAGTCTGTGTATAAATTGTTAATAGGATCCCACGTGAATTCGTTGAAATCTGATAAGCCTTGTAATACTTCGAGTTTTACAACGCTATTATTACAAATAGTTGTATCAGCTGTAATAGAAATTGGATTTGAAGCTCCAACTGTAGCAGTAACAGGAACTCTTTGGCTTGAACAAATACTTGTGCCATTAATAACAATATTTGGTCTAATATTTGAAATTGTAGCACCAGATATTGCAGGGCATGCATCGTTGTTATCAATGAAATTATAAGCTACGCTAGTAAAGCTGGTGTTTGTTCTATTCATTATGGCATTTTGAGTATAGAAAATACCGCTGCCCGTGGGGTCATTACTAAAACATGTTTCAATAATAATGTTAGAAACCCCATCCCATACAAATGGTGTTGAAAATGTATGAGTATTTAGGCCAACTACAGGCTGATAATCAAAAGGTCCGTAAACTGTAATAAATCCATTTGTTTCAAAATTTGTTGATAAATTATTCAAATTAGTACTTGCAATACGTATTGTAAAATTTTTGTGAACCCCTGATGTTCCAATAGAAACAACATTAAAAGCAATAGAGTTGATTTCTCCACCATAAAAACCGGAATTAAGTAGTTCTGAAGCTAAAATTAACATTTGATGTTTAGAGCTTTCGTAATAATTCCCATATACAGCCGGATATGATATTGTAGTATTTTGTAATGTACCTGTTCCAATTTGAGAAGAAGCATTGAATGTTGTTTGTGCTTCAGTATAAAAAGTTTTAGTAGTGTTTATTACAGGAGTTGTAAAAGGAGAACCAGTGCCAACTATATTTCCTCCTACTTCAGCATCGTACCATGCTATTGTAGTGCCACTGTTAGCTGTTGCTTCTAAAACAACAGTGCCAGCGCCACATCTAAGTCCAGGAGTTGTAGAAGTAATATTGTTTGTAAATGTTATTTGTACAGGAGCAGAATAATCGGTTTGGGGACCATTTAAGCATGTTACCATACAGCGATAATATATAGGTTCAGTAGGATTAGTTATAAATGTTGTTTGATTTGCTCCCGAAATGTTGTTATAAATATTACCATCTAATGAGAATTGCCACTGATAAATGAGACCTGTTTCTGATGGAATATTCTGAACTGTTAGAGCTACAGATTGATTGTTGCAAATAGAAGTAGTCGAGCTGATTGTATTGCCAGGATTTGGTGTTGAACAAGTTATCGCTCCTTCAAATTCATCAGCACCAATGTCGGGTGCAAAACCAGTCCCCATATAACCTGAATTTCCATGTCTAACATCTCCATCGATATCAGTAGTTATTCCTGTTATAGGTAAAGCAGCACTTTCAAGTGGTGTTGAACTATTTTGCGGTATATGTAAGTTATATGGAGATGTTGTAATATTTTGAAAAGGAGGTAATAAATTCAACGAAACAGAATCACGAGGGCTTACTCTCGTTTTATAATCAGCAAAGTTTTGATCTGCATTTGTTCCGTTGTAGAAAATCAAATTGTTTGGAGTAAGAGTGGTTGTAAAAAAGCAATTATTATTAGAACTAGAATGATATGATGTTAATGTTGTACTACTTCTACGAAATACTGCTGCATATCCAGTTCCATTTGGAGTAGAATTGTTTACAAAAATATTGTTTAGTAATGCTACTGTTGGAGATGTGCTTGTAAAAATAGCAGATGAACCAAAATTTGTTCCGCTGGATGTAGCATTTAAATATACTGTATTATAGTAAATACCATATACAGCAGTAGTAGATGTACTTGTAATGTTTATACCAATAATAGGATTAGCTGCACTTGCTTGTGTTGCGAGTAATTCACTAATAAAATTATTATAAATATACACATTTGATCCACCACTAGCTAAAATACCTGATACAATTGGATTTGTGCTTAACGTTGATAGGGAAAATATTTCATTTTTGTGAATTTGTACATTTGTACCACCTGTAATATTTATTCCAGCAATTGTACCAGATGTACCACCTGTTGTTCCACTACTATTTAAATTATAAATTTTATTGTTAGTAATTTCAATGTTTCCGATACTGCAAAATATACCATAAAATGTACCACCACCATTACCGCCAAATGTAGTTCCAAAGTTAAAAATTTGATTGTTTTGAATAAGCTTATTTCCAGATATTCCCCATTCTCTAATTCCGTTAATTATACCAGTGGTAGGTGTGTATAAATTCTTAATAATATTATTTTTAACAGTAACATTGACTGCAGAGTTAAAGCTATATATAGCATCAATACTTCCTGTCGAAGTGGAAGTTATCCAGCTTAAGTTTTCTATAAGGTTACTATCTACTACTAAATTTGTTGGGCTTGTAGTTTTAATAATTCGCCAATTTCCGGTAGTACCATTTCTAGTAATATTTAAAATTCTGTTATTTAAAACATTAGCTGTTGTTGGAGAACCTGTTTCAATCATTACATGAGTACCAGTACTTGCTAAATTTACTCCTGTGATTTGAGTAATTTCGTTTTGGCTAATATTAACAGTTGCAGCAGTGGCAGAATTATTAATAGCAGTCAATACACCTGTTGTTGCTGTTGGATATCCAATTTTAATTTGATTGCCAATAATATTTATTGTATTTGAAGCTGCTGTAGAACCTATTCCATTATCAATAGCAAAACAAGAAGATGTAGTTGCTCCTGATTGTATAGAAATAATGTTGTACTTAATATTAGCATTGGCACTTGTTCCAGCTTGTGCAAAAATACCTCTTAAAGTTGATGGATGATTAACTCCATTTCCATCGTTATTGTTAATAATATTATAAGAAATGTTTATATTCCACTGATTATTAGCTCTAATTCCTGCAGATGGATTTGTTGCACCAGTTGCACCACCAAAATTTAAAATAGTATTTCCTGTAGATGGTGAATTACCACCTATATCGTTTCCAAAATCGCCATTAGCAAATGGCAATGGAGCAGAATATCCACTCAAAACTATTCCATAATTGCAATTTTGAATTGTGTTAGAATAAATTTTATTATATGAATTTGATCCTGTTGGCGTATTTATAGTAAGCGATGTAGTAGCTGCGGTTAGTGTTGAGTTAATAACTAATATCCCAACAGATCCTTCGACCATTGGGCCGCTACCACTTGCATTGTTAGCTCTTTTTAAAGCGATTGTGCAATTCTTTATTGTATTGTATTGAGCTCCGTTAGAAGCATTTGATTTGAAAATACCATAGCCATATTCCATAGTAGTTGGATTTGTTGTATTGGGATCTAACAAGTCAATTCCGTCTATCGTTACATAATCGGAACCAACTATTGCCCAGATTCCATCTGGCGTTGCTGAAGATGGAGTAGCTGTTCCTGTGTAAGCAGTAATTAGCGGATTAGACCCAATGCCATCCTTCTGAAAAATGATTGGGCTATTTGATGTTCCTGTTGCAGTTAGATTAATTGTTGAAGTAATAGTTTCAGTATGGCCTGCTGCTATGTTAAATATTACTCCACCAGGACCAACCCCCTGAGTATTTAAATCTGATACTGCACTTGCTATTGTTGGGTAATCGCCAGGAATAGTTTTTGTTCCTGTAAGCTGCCCAAAAGATAATGCTACACTTAGTAGCAACGCTGTTGTAATTGTAACTTTTCTCATAAAATATTAAGTTTAGTTATTTTTTCAAATCATTTTAATAAATGCAAAGATAAATAATAAAATATTAAAAGTAAATATTTTTTTTTGATTTACGATATTATTGTTTGAACTATATAATTAAACAAAAATTAACATGTTAAAGCCCTTACATTACTTTATGAAACCTTTGCACGATATTATGTATTATAAAGTTGCTTAACTATTATGGATTATAAAAACCAAAGCAATTTCAAAAAAAGCTACGTCAACGGTAGGAGCAGAGCGAAAAAGCAATCTGCTTAATTCTAATATGTTTTAATTCACAATTTTTTTATTATCAACAAACAGTCGTGCAAAGGTCTTATATTTTTTATTTGTATAGTCCAACAATGGTTATAAAATCAAAAATATTCTAATGATGTGTATTAAGCTCGTTGTAATTATACATATTTTTATAAGTTCGTATAATAGTTGTTATAATTTTTCTAAAAATCTATAGATTAATCTAACTGTAACACCTGTACCACCAACTCCCCTATACGAATCAGCTTCTGTTAGGAAAGCAGGACCAGCAATATCTAAATGTACCCACTGGTAATTTGTAAAATGCTCGAGAAATTTAGCTGCTGTTATAGCACCCGCATATTTGTTACCTATATTTTTAATATTGGCAATCTTTGATTTTAGCATTTCACCATAATCGTCCCAAAGTGGGAAACGAACTATTCGTTCCCATGTTTCAAAAGCAGCTTCTTCAAGTTTTTTATAATTTTTTTCATCTGTTTTAACAAAAGCTACAGTGGCATTTCGCCCTACTGCTGCACTAGCTGAGCCAGTAAGTGTTGCTATATCAATTACTAATTCTGGATTAAATTGTTTCGCATAATGAAGAGCATCGGCAAGTATCATTCTTCCTTCGGCGTCAGAATTAAGCATTTCAACAGTTGTTCCATTCATCATATGAATAATATCACCAGGAGCAAAAGCATTAAATCCTGGGCGATTATCAGTTGCAGGAATAAGCCCAATTATTTGTAAAGGAAGGCGATTATTTGCACATGCTGATAAAATACCTAAAACAGCAGCTGCTCCACTCATGTCGCTTTTCATTCCGTCCATGCTATCGCCTGGCTTAAGATTTAGTCCTCCAGAATCGAATGTTATTCCTTTACCTACAATTACATAAGGATTTATATTTTTAGCTTTTGTTGGTTTGTATTCTAAATGTATAAAAACAGGCGGATCAACACTGCCTCTGTTTACAGCAAGTAAACCGCCCATTTTCATTTCTTGTATCTCTTCCTTATGGTAAACTTTAATACTTAAATTAAGTTTTTCTGCTAAAAAAATAGCTTGTTTAGCTAAATTAATGGAGTTTAAAACATTTGCAGGTTCATTTATTAAATCGCGTGCTAAAAATACTGCTTTTGTCAATTCTTTTAGTTTATGTAAATTTTTGCTATTAAAATAATTATGTAAATAAATTGTTTCTAATTCAA
>JBBIKO010000052.1:0-9913 GCA_037445415.1 Bacteroidota bacterium | reverse complement strand
AAAAGCAAGTGCCGCAATAAACATCCCTATTGTTATTTTTTTAGGGGTGGATGGTTCCATACCTCTTGCTCTAAGCATCCCGAAAAATACCATAATAATAGGTGTTAATAATACTATCAATAAAGGGTTAATTGATTGGAAAATTTCTGCTCCTTTTATTGATACAAAGCCTAAATTTATAGCTATGCCTTGCAAGTTTGTATAATCTTTTGCAAAGTATGTAAGAGTTAGACCATTTTGATGGAAAGAAAACCAAAAGAAAATAACAATACCAAAAACGGCAAACAATGCATATAAGCGTTGTTTTATTTCTTTTGCTTCCATTTGAATACTTCCGTCATTTACAGTTTTTGCTTTAACCTTTGGTGCTGGATTGGGGAATTTTTTCTTGTTTGCTAAATAAATCGCAACCGATATAAGCATTGCTAATATAGAAATACCGAATGCATAGTGAAAACCAGTTGTAAATACATTTAAGTAGTCATTAACAAAGAGCGATAAATCAGCAACAGGAGCTCCACTTACTTGTGTAGAAAGTTCAATAAGTTTATTTGATGCTTCGGGAGTTAGATTCCCTTCAATGTATCTATGGCAAAGTTCTGGAAGAGTAGAGTTGTACTCATAACCGTGAGCTTTTAACCATCCGTTTCGCATGCCTATTGCTGCTAAAGGAGCAAAAAATGCACCAACATTTATGAACATGTAAAAAATAGAAAAACCAGCATCTCTCATTTTTCCATACGTTTCGTTATCGTACATTTGACCAACAAGAGCTTGTAAATTCCCTTTAAACAAGCCATTACCAAAAGCTATTACAAATAAACCAAAACATGAAATTATAAGAAATAAAGCTTTATTAGGTACAGGTGTTGGTGTTGGTATAGCAATTAATAAATAACCTAACGACATTATAAATAAACCTGATAGAATGGTAGATTTATATTTTCTAGTTTTATCAGCTATAAGACCACCAACAAAAGCAAGTATATATATTGAAAAATAAAAAATAGAATAAATAATACCTGCCCAAGTTCCGCTCAGACCAAACTTAGCTTGTAAAAACAAAACTAAAATAGCCATCATGGTGTAAAAACCAAAACGCTCTCCCATATTGGCTAAAGCTGCCGAAATAAGTCCTTTTGGATGATTCTTAAACATACTCAAATATTTTTTATAAATTTACGTGGCAAATTTATAAAGAAAATTATTTAAAAAAAATTTTTTGTAAAAATTTTTTTATGAAAATATACACTACTAAGCAAATAGCAATTATTGATAAATATACTATTGATAATGAACCAATTAAATCTATAGATTTAATGGAGAGAGCAGCCGAAAATTTATCACAAGAAATAAAGTTAATATTGAATATCAATAATTATAAAAAGATTATTTTTATTTGTGGTCACGGGAATAATGGTGGCGATGGCTTAGCAATTGCAAGAAAGTTCTTCGAACGTGGAATTAAAAACATTAAAGTATATTTATTTGCAGAAACAAAAAAGCTTTCTGATGATTGCAAAAAGAACTGGAAAAGATTGAAAAAAATTAAACAAATAGAAAAACATTTAACTTTTAATCCAAACGAAATTGAGATAGATTCAGAAAGTTGTATTGTAGATGCTTTGTTTGGAAATGGGCTTACACGACCATTAGGTGAACCATATAAAACACTAATAAAAAAAATAAATAATTCAGGTAATATTATAGCTTCAATTGATATTCCAAGTGGTTTAATGGGCGAAGATAATACAAATAATGACCTACAGGCTATTGTAAAAGCCGACCATGTGTTTACAATAGAATTTCCTAAATTATCTTTTTTGTTTGAAGATAATCAAGATTATGTTAAAGACTTTGATGTTGTTCATATTTTGTTGAACGAAAAAATAAAGAATGAATTAGAAACACCATATATATACGTAGATTATGATTACATAAAAGATAAACAAATTCTTAAAAACAGAAGAAAATTTGCCGAAAAAAGAGAATTTGGTCATGCCCTGCTTATTGCTGGAAGCTATAATAAACCAGGATGTGCTATTTTAGCTTCTAAAGCATGTTTGCGGTCGGGTGTTGGGTTAATTCATGTACATATTCCAAAAAAATGTTTTACTCCTGTCGTCTCAGCATTTCCTGATGTCATGATTTCGTTAGATATTAATGAAACTCATTTTACCGATGTTTTAATTGAAAAATTTCTTACAGCAGTTGGAATTGGGCCTGGCATTGGTACTGCAAACGAAACTATAATTGGATTTAAAAAAGTAATTGAAACTGTTAAAGAAAAAAAATTACCATTTATAATAGATGCCGATGGGTTGAATATTTTAGCACAAAACAGAGAATGGCTTGCATATTTACCAGAAAATACTGTTTTGACACCGCATTATAGAGAATTTGATAGATTATTCGGTTCGCATAATACTCATTATGAAAGATTTTTAACAGCACGTGAAATGAGTAAAAAATATAAAATTATTATTGTATTGAAGGGAGCTTATACTCAAATTCATTCGCCAGAAGGTTGCACATATTTCAATAGTAGTGGTTCTCCTGCTTTGGCTAAAGCTGGTACTGGCGATGTTTTGACAGGAATGATTCTTGCTTTTCTTGCTCAAAAATATACACCAGTAGAAGCAGCTATTTTAGGTGTTTATTATCACGGGCATGCTGCCAACATAATCGAATATGATTATGGAATACATTCTATTTTAGCTAGTGATATTGTTGATAATATTAAAATTGGTTAATTTATAGAGTTTTTAATGAAAAATAAGTTTGTAATTGAAGATGGCTTTATTTATTCATTGGTAAATTATTTACAGAAACAACCTGTTTTTATAATTCTCGATTCTAATAATTACAATTTTAGTGAATTTAATTTTATAGCTGCATGGGGAGTCAAAAGCGAATTTCAATTAGAAGAAAAAAATTTGTTCGAAGAATTTTATAAATATCATCAAAAATGTAACGACTTAATTTTTGGTCATATATCTTATGATGTAAAAAACATAATTTACAATTTATCGTCGAATAATAAAGATTATATTGAGTTTCCTTTATTTTACTTTTTTCAGCCGAAATATATACTTGAAATTAAAAATAATATTGCAATCATTAGTTGTTTCAACGAAACTATAAAACCAGAAAGGTTGTACAACGAAATTATTAAATGTAGTTCAAGAAATGAAAAATGTAAAAGCGACATAATTTTTAAGCAAAGAATGTCAAAATCGGATTATTTACTGAAAGTTCAGGAGTTGAAAAAGCATTTACAATTAGGAAATATATATGAAGTAAACTTTTGTCAAGAATTTTATGCCGAAAACATTTATTTAAACCCGTATTCTGTATACTTAAATATGCGAAAAGAAAATCCTACTCCTTTTTCGGCGTTTTATAAATTGTATGATAAGTATTTAATTTGTGCTTCGCCAGAGCGGTATTTGAAAAAAAAAGATAGAACAGTAATTTCTCAACCAATAAAAGGAACTATTAAAAGAGGAAAAAAACATTTTGAAGATGAAGAACTTATTAAAAAACTAAAAAAAAACGAAAAAGATAGAATAGAAAATATTATGATTGTTGATTTGGTAAGAAACGATTTGTCGTTAACTGCCGAAAAAGAAAGTGTTGTTGTAAAAGAATTATGCGAAATTTATACATATCCTACTGTACATCAAATGATTTCAACTGTTCAATCTACCGTTAAAGAAAATATCCCGTTTACAGATATTATTAAAACAACCTTTCCAATGGGAAGTATGACAGGAGTGCCAAAAATTAGAGCAATGCAATTGATAGATGAATACGAAACTATAAAAAGAGGCTTATATTCAGGAACTGTTGGTTATATATGTCCAAATGCAAACTTTGATTTTAATGTTGTTATTCGTAGTTTGCAATACAATTCTACTACTGGTTATGCTTCTTTTATTACAGGTGGTGCAATTACAATTCAATCGAGTCCAGAAGAAGAATATCAGGAATGTCTTGTTAAAGCTCAAGGGATTTTAAGAACATTGAAAGCAAAAATAAAATTATGAATATAACTTCGTTGTCCGAACATTTAGAACAATACATTATTAAAAATAAATTGTTTTATCGAAAAAATAAACTATTGCTTGCTGTAAGTGGTGGTCTCGATTCAATGGTTTTATTACATCTTTTAAAATCATTAGAATATAATATTGCAGTTGCTCATTGTAACTTTAAATTAAGAGGTAGTGAATCAGATTACGAAGAAAAATTTGTTGTAGATAAAGCTAAATCTATAGATATTGCTGTTTATACATCATCAATTAATACAGTAGAATATGCAAAAATAAACAAACTAACTATACAAGAAGCTGCCAGAAATATACGTTACAATTTTTTTAATAAACTCTGCGACGAATATAATTACAATTTTATTGTAACAGCTCATCACTTAGACGATCGTATCGAAACAATGTTTATAAATTTGCTAAGAGGTACAGGTATAAAAGGTTTAACATCTATTCCAGTTAAGAACAATCGTATCGTACGACCTTTGTTGTTTGCAACAAGAAAAGATATATTAAATTATGCCAAAGAAAATAATATTGAATGGTGTGAAGATAGTAGCAATAACGAAGATAAATATTTAAGAAACCAGATAAGACATTACGTTATACCTGTGCTATTAAAACTTAAAAATGATTTTTATAATATTCAAAGAGATAACTTTTATAGATTTGAAAGAGAATTACAATTAATTGAAGATTTCATTCAAATAAATTTAGAAAAATTTATTATAAAAAAAGATGATACAATAGAAATTGAAAAACTTGCTTTTAACGAAAATATCAAATTGCAAAAGTTATTATTTTATTATTTGAAAAAATTTGGATTTGTAGAAAAACAAGTTCAGGAATTACTTGCTGATAAAATTCAAGTAGGGAAATTCATTTATAGTAACGAATATATTATTATAGTTGATAGGAACGTATGGATTCTTAAACAAAAAAACTTTGGTACTAATAATTCCGATATAACGATTATAACCGAAAATTTTTGAGACAAAAGATTTAATAAAAATTCCTACGGATACTAAATTAGCTTATTTAGATTACGAAAAATTGACTTTCCCATTAGTTATACGCAAATGGAGAGAAGGAGATTTTTTTACACCACTTGGAATGAAAGGAAAGAAAAAAATAAGCGATTTTTTGAGAGATATTAAAATATCACCATTAAAAAAGAAAGATGTTTTCGTACTTATAAGTCAAAACGATATAATTTGGGTAATAGGATATAGAATAAACAACCTTTACAAAGTAACTACTAACACAAAAAAAGTATATGTTATCGAATTATTAAATAATTAAAGAAAAGTTTTTTAATTACGATGGTCATGATGGTCATCGTGGCTGCATGCTTTTCTTATTTTCTTGTTTTTATCTGAAAATTCGGTATAGTATCCTATTTTCTCGATAGCAGTTATTATACTTTCTTTGTTAAGTTTCGTTTCGTCGTAGTGAATAGTAACTACTTTTGTTTCCAAATCGGCAACAGTTGAGTAAATCCCTTCTACTTTTGGAAGTTCTTTTTCAATTAAAGCTTTACCATTACCGCAATGGAAGAAAGTTTTTATCTTAATTTCAGATTTTTGTTGAGCATAAATAACACAACTTGCTATAACGAATAAGAAAAAAACAAAAACTTTTTTCATAGTAAATAAAATTTGTTAATTTTATGCAAAATTAATAAATTTTTTAATTATGAAAACAATAGCTTATTTTTTTATTTTATTTCTTCTAATTTTTGTTGCTTGTAAAAAAGAAAACAAAGACGACAATAATCAAAACAATCCTGTCCCCACAAACGATATTGTTATAGCTGCAACTGATAATTCTATTTCAAACAACATGTTCGACGATGTTTTTAAACAGGGAACAAATGGTACAAGAAAAATGGATGATTCTTTGGGTGGAAAAAGTTCAAGTACCGCTTTAGCAGGAGCCTGTGCTACAATTACCATTACTCCATTCGATTTGGTAACATGGCCAAAAACTGTTACTATTGATTTTGGAATTACAAATTGCTTATGTAACGATGGAGTTTATCGTAGAGGTAAGTTGATAATGACTATAACAACATGGTTTAGAGATTCGGGTTGTGTTGTAACCATAGTTCCTGATAATTATTATGTAAATGATCACAAAATTGAAGGACAAAAAATTATTACAAATTTAGGACGTAATAGTCAAAATCATTTAATTTATAGTGTAGAAGTTACAAATGGCAAGGTTATCGACCCAAATGGTACAACATTTAGAACTTGGAATAGTAGTAGAATTCATAAATGGATTAGTGGAGATATTACCATTAACCCATGGGACGACGAATATGAGGTAACAGGAACAGCTAATGGAACAACAAGAACAAATAAACCTTATAGTATTACAATTAACACTCCATTAAACATTCATACAGGTTGTAAATGGATACTCAGTGGAGAACTAACATTACTAGTTCAAGGGAATCCACCTGTTGTTGTAAATTATGGTACAACACCTTTATGCGACAATATAGCTATTGTTACTATTAATGGCGTAAATTATCAGATAAATATGTAATAAAATGCAGGTCGTTCTATCGCTTTTTTGAAAAAAGAGAGGAAAGTCTGGGCAGCAAAGAGCAACATGCTTCCTAACTGGAAGTTACGTAAAGTAAGACAATGCAACAGAAAATAACCGTTCTTTTCTTCGGAAAAGAATAAGGGTGAAAAGGTGAGGTAAGAGCTCACCAGTTCTACTGGCGACAATAGAAGCTGTGCAATCCATGTGCTGCAAGGTTAAGTATACCGGCGTTTGAAGGTGGCTCGCCTGATGCCGGGGGGTAAACCGCTGGAGTTCGAAAGCAATTTTGAACCTAGATAAATGATAGAAGTTCTTTCCTTTGCGAAAGAATACAGAACCCGGCTTATAGACCTGCATTTTATTTTTATTTCGTTTTGTGTTACATTTGCAGCTTAAATTATTTTGGTTTTATGGAATCGGCTAAAATAAGAGATGCTTTTATTAATTTTTTTTTGAGCAAAGGGCATTTTTTTGTTAATTCTTCACCTATAGTTATAAAAAACGATCCAACTCTGATGTTTACTAATGCTGGAATGAATCAATTTAAAGATATTTTTCTTGCTAATAAACCTGCAACATACAGTAGAGTTGTAAATTCACAAAAATGTCTTCGTGTTTCAGGTAAGCATAACGATTTAGAAGAAGTTGGACACGATACTTATCACCATACGATGTTTGAAATGCTTGGTAACTGGTCTTTTTCTGATTACTTTAAAAAAGAAGCCATTGAATGGGCATGGGAGTTCTTAACTCAAGCATTAAAATTAGATACTTCACGTATATATGTTACTGTTTTTGAAGGCTCTAAAGAAGAGGGGCTCGAACCAGACGTAGAGGCTTTTGAAATTTGGAAAAATTTTATTGAAGAATCTAGAATTTTAAAAGGTTCGAAAAAAGATAATTTCTGGGAAATGGGAGATACTGGACCCTGTGGTCCGTGTTCTGAAATACATGTAGATATAAGACCAGAAGAAGAAATAAATAAATTGCCAGGTTATTATCTTGTAAATAAAGGGCATCCGAATGTTATTGAAATATGGAATTTGGTTTTTATTCAATTTAACAGATTATCTGAAGGACAATTAGAACAACTATCAGGAAAACACATTGATACAGGAATGGGTTTTGAACGCTTGTGTTTGGTTGTGCAGGGAAAAACTTCTACATACGATACAGATGTTTTTCAACCTATTATCAGAAAAATTGAAGATTTAGCGGCAATCAAATATGGCGAGAATGCAGAAACGGATGTTGCAATACGAGTATTAGCTGATCACGTTCGAGCTATTTCGTTTACAATTGCCGATGGTCAATTACCATCAAATAACGGAGCAGGTTACGTAATTAGAAGAATATTAAGACGTGCTGTTCGCTATGCTTATTCAAAACTTTATTTCAAAGAACCTGTTTTATATAAGCTTGTTGATGTGTTGGTTAAACAGATGGGAAATTATTTTAACGAGTTGAAACAACAGCAATTGCATATTGAAAAAGTAATTTTCGAAGAAGAGCAATCGTTTTTAAGAACATTAGAGATAGGTATTAAACGCTTCGAGAATTATATATCTAATAAGTCTGTAAAGAATATAGATGGTAAATTTGCATTTGAATTGTATGATACATACGGATTTCCATTAGATTTAATGAAATTAATGGCTCGAACCGAGAAAATATCCCGATAAGGTAAGAAAACACTTGCAAGAACAAAAAGAACGTTCAAGAAAAGACGCTCAAATTTATTCATCAGATTGGAAAGAAATAATTTACAATATAGAAACTATATTTGTTGGCTACGACAAAACTTCTGTTGAAACAAAAATTATAAAATACAGACAGGTAGAACATAAAGGAAAAAAGATTTATCATATTGTTATTGAATATACGCCATTTTATGCAGAAAGCGGTGGACAAGTTGGCGATTGTGGCTATATTTATAGTGAAAAAGAAAAAATTGAGGTTTTAAATACTATTAAAGAAAATGATTTAATTATTCATATCACTAATCAGCTTCCTGAAAATATTGAGGCAACATTTATTGCAATTGTTGACGAAACTATAAGAAATCTCACCGAAAAAAATCACACAGCGACGCATCTATTACATTTTGCATTACGAAAAGTGTTAGGAAATCACGTAGAGCAAAGAGGTTCATTAGTTCATCCTGATTATTTACGTTTCGATTTTTCGCATCCGCAAAAGATGAGCGACGAAGAATTAGAACAGGTAGAATTGATGGTGAATGAAATGATATGGAATGCCATTAGCATTGACGAAAAAAGACATTTACCCATTGAACAAGCAAAACAGATAGGTGCAATTGCTTTGTTTGGAGAAAAATACGATGATGTGGTTAGAGTTATTAAGTTTGGCGACTCTGTTGAATTGTGTGGTGGAACACATGTAAAAAATACTGCAACTATAGGGCTTTTAAAAATTGTATCGGAATCGGCTATTGCAGCTGGAATAAGGCGAGTAGAAGCAATTACTTATAAAAAAGCTTGGCAGTATTTACAACAAAACAATAATCAGCTAAAAGAAATAAAACTATTGTTCAACAATCCTAAAGATATAAAAAAAGCAATTCAGCAAAATTTTGATAGCTCAAAGCTAATTCAAAAAAAGTACGAAGAGTTGCTAAAAGAAAAATTGAAATATTTTAAAGAAAGTTTAATAAAAAAGCAATATAAGTTAAACGAGTATTCAATTATAGCAGAACGCATAGAGCTTGAAAATACTGATGCTATAAGAGATTTGGTATTTCAATTGAAAAATCAACAAGAAAATACAATAGTATTATTAGCTTGTTTATTAGAAAATAAAGTTCATCTTGCTTTAGGTTTATCCGACAATTTGATAAATCAAAACAAATTAAATGCTTCGATATTGATAAAAGAAATAGCAAAAGAAATTAACGGTGGAGGAGGAGGGCAACCATTTTTTGCAACAGCAGGCGGAACAAATATTAGCCGAATTAACGAAGCATTAAAGAAAATAGATACATTGTTGTCGAAATGATATCTTTTCAGAATGTATTTTTTAGTTACGGTGCTCACGATATATTACGAAATGTTTCGTTTTTAATTCGTGATGACGATAAAATTGGGCTTATTGGTAGGAATGGTGCGGGAAAAACAACTTTATTTGAACTCATTCAGGGAAAATTAACACCACAAGACGGCATAATACAAAAACAAAAAAATATTAAAATAGGTTATTTACCGCAACATTTAAAACTTAACGATACTACAACACTAATAAGCGAAACTAGAAAGGCATTTCAAGAAATAATCAATTGGCACGATAAACTA